>DALYNO010000063.1:0-11971 GCA_031975295.1 Anaerocolumna sp.
GCAATCTTAAATATAATAAATCACCAAAGTTTAATCGCAACAAAGGCCTCCAGGGTATGTTACTCTGCTAAGGGAGAACCAGTTATGGAATTTGGACTTAGAAGAGCCCAAGGTCCAGATGCAGGAATTTATGGCGCAAGAGCGGCTGTAATTGGCGGCTGTGTTGGTACAAGTAATGTACTTGCAGCACAAAAATTTGATGTACCAGCCTTAGGTACTCATGCACACAGCTGGATTATGAGTTTTGATGATGAATTAACAGCTTTCCGTGAATATGCCTCTCTTTATCCCAATAATGCTACTTTGCTGGTGGATACTTATGATACACTTAGAAGTGGTGTTCCCAATGCGATTAAAGTCTTTAAAGAATTAAAAGACACTGGTAAAATGCCTGTGAAATACGGTATCCGTCTGGATAGTGGAGACCTGGCCTACCTTTCTAAAAAATCCAGGAAAATGCTGGATATGGCTGGTTTTAATGACGCAGTAATAGTAGCCTCCAGTGATTTGGATGAATATTTGATAGATTCTCTGAAAACCCAGGGCGCAGCCATAAATTCTTGGGGGGTAGGTACTAACTTAATTACGTCTAAGGATTGTCCTGCCTTTGGAGGGGTTTATAAATTAGCAGCTATAGAAAAAGACGGGGTATTTATTCCCAAGATAAAATTATCTGAAAATCAGTGGAAGATAACGAATCCAGGGAATAAAACAGTATATAGAATTTATGAAAAGGAAAGCGGTAAAATCAAGGCGGATTTAATTGCCATGGTACATGAAAAGTACTCAGAGAATAGTCCACTTATGTTGTTTGATCCAATTTCCACCTGGAAGAAAACTTATTTGAAGCCAGGTACGTATACCATCAGAGAACTTTTAGTACCTATATTTATAAAAGGTGAATGTGTATATGAATCTCCATCGGTAATGGATATTAGAGAGTATTGTGCTAGAGAACTAGATACTCTTTGGGATGAAACAAGAAGGCTTGTTAATCCACATGATGTATATATTGATTTGTCCAATGAATTATATCAACTTAAAATTAAGTTGCTAGATAACCTTAATGTAAACAGCCATAACTAATCTGATTTTTCTTCAATTAATTTCATATATAAATTATTATAAAGGAATCGGTATTTTGTTATGAATAAGAATACGAAAGATAAATAAGTGTTAATACTTTAGAGGAATTTATAATAAACCATGCAGTAAAAAGCGTTTAAAATGACGCAGTTGGGAGTTTGGCGTGATTAACAATAAAAGAAGAAAAAGAAGATTAAAGAAAAGTGTAAAACGTTTTCTTATCATTGGTGTGCCAGTTTTAACATTAGCTGGTGTGCTAGGCTTCTCCGTAAATTATTTATCTAAAGCTAGTGAATCAACTTTTAATCCAGGAAAATTTTATGAAAATTCGTCTGAAAATAATGTTAATTCTAAACCAGAGATGGAAGAAGGAGATAAGGATGTGACATATCCAGAGGAAACCCAGGTTATTACTGATCACGATAATGTTATTTTAGATACAGATCCTAATAGTATAAAAGTTTTGGTGAATAAGGAGTTGTCCCTTCCATCAGATTATGTACCATCAGATTTAGTAGTACCTAATGTTTTATTTTCCTTTGATTATTATGATGAAAAAAAATTAATGAGAAAAGAAGCAGCTATGGCACTAGAAGATCTATTTGTTGCAGCAGCTGGTGATGGAATGGTTTTAAATGGCGTTTCTGCGTATAGATCTTATGAAAGACAGTATGAGATTTTTACGAATAACGTAAAAGTGAAAGGTTTAGATCATACAACCAAGTACTCAGCAATACCAGGATATAGTGAACATCAAACCGGGTTATCAATTGATGTATCTACTAAGTCCTGTAACAATAGATTAGATGCTACCTTCGCAGATACAAAAGAATCAGTATGGTTAATAAAAAATGCACATTTATACGGATATATTATTCGTTATGCAGAGGATAAAACAGCTATTACAGGGTATTCCTATGAACCTTGGCATATAAGGTATGTAGGAAAAGCACTGGCTACATATCTTTATGAAAACAACCTGTGCTTGGAGGAATATTACAATCAAATTCCTTCAACAGATTATACGGATGCGATTAGTTATGATAACCTTGAAAGTTATGGAATTGATCCAGATGATGTTAAAGTACCAACGAAGGCACCAACAAAAGTGCCGACACCGACCCCAACCCCAACTCCAACCCCAACACCAACTGAGGAACCGACACCAACAGTAACCCCAACACCTACTCCAACCCAAAAGCCAGATAAAGTAACAGAAGCTGTTACACCAACAGTGAGTGAAGCACCTGCCATAGAGGATGGAGAAGTTCCGGAAGATGGAAACATAGAAGACGGAGAAGCTACCATTCCACCGGATTCTGATGCATCCATTGATCCAGAAGGAGATATATTTTATTATCCTACTCAGGAAATACCTCTTCCTTAAATAGGAATTATAATCTGTAATGTAAAAGTAAGTAATATGCAAATTTGTAAAAGTAAGTAATATGCAAATTAAGATTGACAATTAAAAAGTTATATAATATTATAATGAATATTAAATATATAATAGATTTATATAATTTTAGAGTTGTAACTCATAATTAGTTAAATATTTGAAAGACTATGATGGAGAGAGTAGGAATTTCTTTAGCGAAAGTCAAAGCGAGCTGGTGATAGTGAAAGACTGGCACAAGTAGCAGATTCTGAAAATCACTCCTAAGTTGTAAGCTGAATTATTAGTAGGCCGTGCCGGAATCCACCGTTATATGGAAGCATATCATGTTCTTTTTAGGAAGAAACGTATGTAAATAGGTGGTACAATGAAGCGCATACGCTCTCATCCTGTTTATGGATGGGAGCTTTTTTATTTTATAGGAAAGTTCTCTGAACTATGTAAAATAAAATGCACTCCGTGCAGGATGCGCATGACGTTTAATAGGAAGGTGTCACTGATGTGACAGGGCGTCATCGCTAGAGTCTGGCGAGCCAGACTCTTAGTTCTTGGATCGGATATTGCTCCCTGATATTAAAACGTAACGGGGGATGGGAGACCATATATGAAATATGCCATATGACGCTGGGTATGGAATGGTTTCTATTCTTTGTTGGATTATAGCTAATTATCCGTTCTTGATTTCTATCAGAAATTGTGAATAAAAAATGAATCATATTTAAAATAATAGGAGGAATGAAAATGTATCAAAAGGTATCTACCAATCTAAACTTTGTAGAACGAGAAAAAGAAGTACTTAAATTCTGGAAAAATAACAAAGTATTTGAAAAGACCATTGAAGAAAGAAAAAATGGCAAATCTTATACTTTCTATGATGGACCTCCAACTGCTAATGGAAAGCCACATATTGGTCATGTTTTAACTAGGGTAATCAAAGATATTATCCCAAGATACAGAACCATGAAGGGTTATAATGTTCTTCGTAAAGCAGGCTGGGATACCCATGGACTTCCAGTAGAACTTGAAGTAGAGAAAAAGCTTGGTCTTGATGGTAAAGAACAAATTGAGGAATATGGTCTAGAACCTTTTATCCACGAATGTAAAGAAAGTGTGTGGAAGTATAAGGGCATGTGGGAAGACTTCTCTGGCACAGTAGGATACTGGGCAGATATGGAAGACCCTTATGTAACCTATTCTAACGATTTTATTGAATCCGAGTGGTGGGCATTAAAGCAGATCTGGGAAAAAGGTTTATTATACAAAGGCTTTAAAATTGTACCTTACTGTCCTAGATGTGGAACGCCGCTATCCAGCCATGAAGTTGCACAGGGCTATAAGGATGTAAAAGAAAAGTCAGTAATTGCTAAATTTAAGTTAAAAGATGCAGAAAATGAATATATCTTAGCTTGGACTACTACACCTTGGACACTTCCATCAAATGTTGGCTTATGTGTAAATCCAGAAGAAACTTATGTTAAAGTTGCTGTTAACTTAAATGCCAAAGGGGATATGATTAAGGCTGATAGTGAAGATAACACAACTGTAAGAACTGAAAAATATATATTGGCAGAAGCTCTCCTTTCTGTTGTAGACGGAGATTATACAATTGAAGAGACCTATACAGGTACTGATCTAGAGTATAAAGAATATGAACCATTATTTGATTATGCAACACCAGATAAAAAAGCCTACTTTGTTACTTGCGACACTTATGTTACATTAAGTGATGGTACTGGTGTGGTTCATATTGCACCTGCTTTTGGTGAAGATGATGCCAGAGTTGGACGTAAGTATGATTTACCATTTGTTCAATTAGTGGATGGCAAAGGTGAGATGAAGCCAGAAGTTACAGATTTTGCAGGTGTATTTTGTAAAAATGCAGATGAAGGAATTATAAAATTATTAGCAAGTAAGAACCTTCTCTTTAAAACACTTAAATTTGAGCATAGTTATCCTTTCTGCTGGAGATGTGATACGCCTCTTATTTACTATGCAAGAGAATCTTGGTTTATTAAAATGACTGAGGTTAAGGATGAATTAATTGCTAATAATAATACCATTAATTGGATGCCAGAAAGCATAGGTCAAGGTAGATTTGGTGATTGGCTTAAAAATGTTCAAGACTGGGGTATCAGCCGTGACCGTTATTGGGGAACACCACTTAATATCTGGGAATGTGAAGATGGACACCGCCACGCTATTGGAAGCATAGAAGAATTAAGATCTATGTCTGATAACTGTCCTGAAAATATTGAACTTCATAGGCCTTTTATCGATAATGTGACCATTAAATGCCCTGAATGCAGCAAGGAAATGCAACGTGTAAAACCTGTTATTGACTGTTGGTTTGACTCTGGCTCCATGCCTTTTGCACAATGGCATTATCCATTTGAAAACAAGGATATGTTTGATAAAAACTTCCCGGCAGACTTCATTAGTGAAGCTGTTGATCAGACAAGAGGTTGGTTTTATTCCCTCCTTGCAATTTCAACACTTATCTTTGAGAGAGCGCCATTTAAGAATGTTATTGTTCTTGGTCATGTGCAAGATGAAAATGGTCAGAAAATGTCCAAATCCAAAGGAAATGCAGTGGATCCTTTCGATGCACTAGCAGAACACGGTGCTGATGCAATTCGTTGGTATTTCTATACCAATAGTGCATTATGGCTGCCTAACCGTTTCCACAGCAATGCGGTAACAGAAGGGCAGAGAAAGTTTATGGGAACATTCTGGAATACCTATGCATTCTTTGTACTCTACGCAAATATAGATGAATTCGATGCCACTAAATATACACTGGATTATGATAAGCTTCCAGTAATGGATAAGTGGCTGCTGTCTAAATTAAATACAGTGATTAAAACAGTGGATAGCAACTTAGAAAACTACAAAATAACAGAAGCTGCTAGAATTATGGATGAGTTCGTAGATGAAATGAGCAACTGGTATGTAAGAAGAAGCAGGGAACGTTTCTGGGCAAAGGGCATGGAACAGGATAAAATTAATGCCTACATGACTCTTTATACTTCACTTGTTACTTTGGCAAAAGTTGCGGCTCCATTTATTCCTTATATGACAGAAGATATTTACCGTAATTTAGTTGTAAGTATTGATAGTACAGCACCTGAAAGTATTCATTTATGTGAATATCCTGAATACAAGGAAGAATACATCAATAAAGAGTTAGAAGATAACATGGAAGCCGTACTTGAAATGGTTGTACTTGGTCGTGCATGCAGAAATACTGCTAATATTAAGAATAGACAGCCAATTGGTACAATGTATGTTAAATCTGAGCATGCCTATACAGATGCAGCAGGTGATAAGAAGTTAGGATTAAGTGATTTCTTTAAAGAAATTATCGAAGAAGAGCTTAATGTAAAAGAAGTAGTATTTACAAATGATGTAAGAGACTTTACTTCTTATAGCTTTAAACCACAATTAAAGACATTGGGACCTAAGTTCGGTAAACAAATTGGACTAATCCGTAATATCTTATCTGAGTTAGAAGGTAATACAGCTATGGATGAAATCAATGCTACCGGAGGCCTTAAGATTACTTTGGATGGCGTGGAAGCAGTTCTTGATAAAGAGGATTTATTAATTGAAGCAGCACAGGCAGAAGGGTTTGTATCTGACTCTGATAGAGGAGTTACGGTTGTATTAGACACTAAACTATCTCCTGCATTAATAGAAGAAGGCTTTGTAAGAGAAATTATCAGTAAAATCCAAACCATGAGAAAAGATGCAGGATTTGAAGTTATGGATCATATTAAAGTATACCAAAATGGAAATGAAACCATCAAAGGAATCTTTGAAAGAAATATGGAAGAAATCAAATCTGAAGTATTAGCTAAGGAGATTACACTTGGTGAAATAAAAGGCTTTGAGAAAGAATGGAATATCAATGGAGAGACAGTTACTCTAGGGGTAGTTAAGTTATAGGTTAGTGTACTGAATCAAAAGTTAGATGAAGGTATGAAATAATCTGTCAGCATCATGTCATTTGACTCGACTTTCCTGCTGTGGTATATTTCTTATTAAGCCTCAGGGTGACAAAAAATGCGAGCTAAAGCTCGCATTTTTTTTGTAAAGGAAATATAAGCATCCACTCTCAGACGGACATGGTCATTTGTACAGGATGCAGACATATTCATTGATTTACTATTTTTGTGTAAAATGAATTATGACCCCGATTATTAATTGTAATAGGGAATCCAATACCCGGTGTTTAATACAACCATCAAAGCTGATAATTACCCCCGGGGCAAGCGAAGCTTTGGTGGTTGTATTAATTGGTGGGTAAATTCATAAACTAAAGTACTATCTTGTGTTTTGTTTTTTATTTATACAAATTCTTTCACTCTTTACACTTGTATATTTTATCCTGCATAAGATATAATGTAGAAAAACACCTAAAAAAGTGAAATTTTGGCGTTTTTGCTAAGGTGATTCAGGCTACAAGAATCTGTCCTTGCAGAAAGGAGTATGTATGTATCAGTTTAATAAAGAAGAATTCAAAGAAGATGTTAAGAATTATATAAAAGTCCTTTATCGCAAGTCCATAGACGAGGCTACTAAACAGCAGATATTTCAAGGTGTTGCCTATACAGTTAAAAACCTTCTGGTAGGGGACTGGATGGATACTCATAAAGCCTTTGAAGAACAGGACGTTAAAACAGTGTATTATCTTTCTATGGAGTTTTTAATGGGAAGAGCGTTGGGAAACATATTAATTAATCTACAAGCAGATAAGGATATTAAGGAGGCTCTTGAGGAACTTGGGCTTGATTTAAATGTAATAGAGGATGAGGAGCCGGATGCAGCTTTAGGTAATGGTGGACTTGGAAGATTGGCAGCATGTTTTTTGGATTCATTATCCACCCTGTCCTATCCAGCTTATGGCTGTGGCATACGATATAAATATGGAATGTTTGAACAAAAAATTGAAGATGGCTATCAAGTTGAGGTGCCAGATAATTGGTTGAAGTATGGCAATCCCTTTGAGATTAAAAGACCTGAATATGCAGTGGAAGTTAAATTTGGTGGTTATGTAAGAATGATAAGAGATGATTATGGAAGGGATGTTTTTCTTCATGAGAATTATCAGTCAGTTCTTGCGGTTCCCTATGATCTTCCTATTATGGGATATGGTAATCATGTTGTTAATACATTGCGCATTTGGGATGCAGAAGCCATTACTACTTTTAATCTAGATTCCTTTGACAAAGGGGATTATCAAAAGGCGGTTGAACAGGAGAACTTGGCAAGGACTATTTGTGAAGTACTATATCCCAATGATAATCATTATGCAGGTAAAGAGTTACGGTTAAAACAACAGTACTTTTTTGTATGTGCCAGTGTAAAACGTGCTGTTGCCAAGTATATGGAGAATCACGAGGATATTAGAAGGCTTCCTGAAAAAGTATGTTTTCAGTTAAATGATACCCATCCAAGTGTTACAGTTGCAGAGCTTATGCGGATTTTATTAGATGAATATTATTTGGGCTGGGAGGAAGCCTGGGATATTACTCTTAAGACTTGCGCTTATACCAACCATACCATTATGTCAGAAGCTCTTGAAAAATGGCCTATTGATTTGTTTAAAAGTTTATTGCCTAGAATCTATCAGATTATGGAAGAGATTAACCGTCGGTTTATACTTTTATTACAAGAGAAATATCCTGATAGTCCTGATAAAATTGAAAAGATGGCGGTACTTTACAATGGCCAAGTAAGAATGGCCCATTTAGCCATTGTAGGTAGTTTTTCAGTAAATGGTGTAGCCAAACTCCATACAGAAATACTAAAAACTAAGGTATTAAAGGATTTCTTTGATTTATATCCATATAAATTTAATAATAAGACCAATGGCATCACCCAAAGGCGTTTCCTTCTGCACGGTAACCCTCTATTAGCAGATTGGATTACGAAACGCATAGGGGAGGGGTGGATTACCGACTTATCCAGGTTGGAGGATTTAACGAAATATGCTGAGGATGAAGCAAGCCGGGCAGAGTTTATGGCGATAAAACGTCAAAATAAGGTAAGGCTAGCAGCGTATATAAAACAGCATAATGGAATTGAGTTAGACGTGGACTCCATTTTTGATGTACAGGTAAAAAGACTTCATGAATACAAGAGACAACTGCTTCATATTTTACATGTGATGCATTTATATAATCAGTTAAAGGAAAATCCAGATATGGACTTTCATAAACGAACTTTTATATTTGGTGCTAAGGCATCGGCTGGCTATATTACTGCAAAGAGCATCATAAAATTAATCAACAATGTGGCACAAGTGATTAATGGTGATGAAAGTATACAGAGTAAGATTAAAGTTGTATTTATAGAAAATTATAGGGTTTCCAATGGTGAGATAATATTTGCAGCAGCGGATATATCAGAGCAAATTTCAACGGCGAGTAAGGAAGCCTCTGGAACTGGCAATATGAAGTTTATGCTAAATGGTGCGCTGACACTGGGAACCCTTGATGGAGCTAATGTTGAAATTGTAGAGGAAGTAGGAAGAGATAATGCCTTTATATTTGGTCTTAGTTCTGAGGAAGTAATGCAGTATGAGAGAGAAGGGGGATATGATCCAAAAGATATTTATCACACAGACTCTGATATTAAAAAAGTAGTTGATCAGCTTGTAGATGGCACTTATACTTCGGAGGATAAGAACTTATTTGTGGAGTTATATACTTCTCTTTTGAAAGCAAATGGTATGGATAGGGCGGATAAATACTTTATTTTAAAAGATTTCAGGGCTTATGAAGAAGCGGGTAAGCAAGTGGAAAGGCTTTATGCCAATCAAGATGCATGGGCTAGGGCGGCTATTTTAAATACTGCTAAGAGTGGTAAGTTCTCTTCTGATCGTACCATAGAAGAATATGTATCAGAGATTTGGCATTTGTCTAAGTTAAAATCAAAGTAAAAGAGTAGATGAGGTTGGAATAGATCATTGGCTTTTCATATGGTATAATATTAATATTATGATTTAATAAAATATAATAAACAGGCTGTTTTGGTACTGACATCTTAGGTAATAAAGATTTCATTATGAAAAGCAGCCTGTTTTGTTATAAATACACAACTGGGAGTAATTGACAAAACCTGGTGAAGTGCTATGATAATCTTAAGTATGTTCTCCTGTTTTAAGAAGGGTGGAAATAGTATGAAGGAGGTTTACCGTGTTAAATATTGCATTAGATATTATGAATAATATTGAGAAAGTCTTAGTGGGTAAAAGAGAGGTGATTGAGCTTGCTGTAACGGCTCTTTTATCAGAAGGACATTTATTATTAGAAGATGTTCCGGGAGTAGGAAAAACCACTCTAGCCAATGGGCTGGCTAAATCCATAGATTGTGGATTTAACAGAATACAATTTACACCGGATACCTTACCGAGTGATGTTACGGGTGTATCAGTTTATAATATGAAATCCGGTCAATTTGAGTATAATCCAGGTGGCATTATGAATCATATTATTTTAGCTGATGAAATCAATCGTACCTCACCTAAAACCCAAGCAAGTCTATTGGAGGCTATGGAGGAGGGACAAATCAGTGTGGATGGTAAGACTTATCCGTTGCCTGACCCTTTTATGGTCATTGCCACTCAAAATCCCATTGATTACTTAGGTACCTATAATCTTCCGGAAGCTCAATTAGATAGATTTTTAATGAAATTATCCATAGGTTATCCAAGTGTCTTAGATGAAAAAAGAATGGCTGAAAATTTTATGAGTAGTAATCCACTAAAAAGTTTGGAGCCGGTGGCAGATAGTAAAACGATGAAAAGATTAATTGAAGAAGTTAAGCATGTAAAAGTACATAAAGACTTAATCACATATATCATTACAATAATTGATAACACCAGAAAAGATGCCAATCTTTCATTGGGTGCCAGTCCAAGAGCTACACTTAAGTTAATGAGGGCGTCCCAGGGGGCGGCGTTTCTAAAGGGCAGGGATTACTGTATCCCCGATGATATTTTACACGTAATCAAACCAGTATTAGCACATAGACTCATTCTTTCACCTGATGCAAGATTAAATAAATTAAGCGCAGAATCGGTACTTTCTAAAATTATTGCAAGAGTATCAGTGCCTATTTTGCCTTAGAGAGAGAGGCATATGATTAGAAACCGCATCATCTTAATCGTTGTTATGATTGCAGCTACCATATATGTAAGCCTTTATGGTGGCAGTGTAGCATATGGATTTTTTTACCTTGCTCTTTTAACACCAGTGATTGCCTATATTTATACCCTGTACGTTTATTTGCGATTTCGTTTATATCAGGATATTGGGCAGAGAGTTATAATAAAAGGTGATCTGGTGCCATATTTTTTTACACTTGCTAATGAAGATTTTATTACATTTAAAAGTATTAAAGTGGATTTTCTTCAGGATAAATCCACGATTTCCGGCATTGATAATTGGAGCGAATACAGTTTGCTTCCAGGTTCAAAAAGAGAGCTGGAATCAAAACTTAAATGCTATTACAGAGGGGAATATTATGTAGGTGTAAGTGCAGTAGAAATTACAGATTTTTTGTATTTGTTTCAAATTAAATACCCAATCCAATCTAAACTTAAAGTAAAGGTACTTCCAAGAGTAGTCACACTAAAACAGATCGGTTTTGCACCACCCAAAAATGATGAAAAACATAGTCCCTTACAGATGAAGAGGGAGGAAGATGTTATGGACATAGACACTAGGAAGTATCGAGCAGGAGATAGTTTAAAACAAATACACTGGAAGTCATCTGCCAAGAGAAATGAACTATATACAAGAAAATATAGTGCCCTTCCCAAGTTATCTACAACCATATTATTGGATTTGTCACCGATTAAAGAAGATGAGGATACTAAACTTGTCATAGAGGATTACATAATAGAGTCCAGTGTGGCTTTGGCTAATTATTACAAAGAAGAAAGAGTAGCATGCCAGGTTATTTATGAACAGGATAAATATTGTAGTCATACAATTAAGAACCAAGGAGATTTTGAGAATTTTTATAATACCTGTGTCAATATGTACTTTAGAGGAACCTATGCATTCTCTGACCTTTACAAAACAGCGATAACGAATAGAACAGAGAATAGTTTTTACATTTTAATTACCCATACCATTACGGATGACTTATATAAGAATGTGTTAGAAAGTGCAGGTAATTTAGATTTAGCAATTATTCTTGTTAATAATAACTTTAAAGAGGTGGAGAATAGGATACAGGGATTAAAAGTATCTGGAATATATGTAAGGCAAATTACCAGTGAAGATAAGGTGGAGGAGGTACTTGCCATATGATTAGAAGTATCCTCTCCGCTATTAGAACGATCTATTTAAGTCATGTAAAACAAGGAGATATAAAGATAAAGAGTACTATGGCAATGGTTAATAATACCTTGTTGGTTACTGGCTATACCCTATTTATTCATTCTATTCTGGAATTTCAAGTGAGCATCCTATTTAT
>DALYNO010000064.1:0-11948 GCA_031975295.1 Anaerocolumna sp.
AGACAAGAAGAGAGCCCTTTAGAGGAGAAAATTTTATTAAGGGGCGAAGAAGATGAGCTATTATTAGGTATTAACAAATCTTTGGGAGAACAAGTAACAAATGAATTAAATGAAAAAACGCCTTATATTAAGAAAAAGCCCAAGCTACCCCTTCGGGTTAAAGTTTCTTTTGGAATAGTAGGAGTTATTTTATTCAGTTTTATTATTTTGTTGGTCACTCCCTTTGGCAGAAACTTTTTATGGGATATTGCAACAGATTATGGCTATGGTAAGATGAGCTATGATGATGGACAAGCGGTAGTAAATCAAAATGAATCTGCAGATAGGAACAAGGTTTTAGAAACCCCACCCATAACCATTGTTACAGTAACGCCTCAAGCTAAGGATATGAATTCTAATCCAGATTTACCAAGAAAAGAAGAGGGGATTATTAATGTACTTTTATTGGGAGAAGAGGCTATAGATTCTGGAACTGCCAAAGGAAGAACGGACATTATGATGATTGGCACCATGAATACAAAAGACAAGAGTCTGAAACTTACCTCACTTATGCGAGATATGTTAGTTCAAATTCCTGGATATAAGGATAATAAATTGAATACGGCTTATGAATTGGGCGGAGTTCCCCTTCTTTATCAAACCATAGAATTAAATTTTGATATCCATATAGATGGTTATGTTTTGGTTGGATTTGATGCTTTTGAAAATATTATTAATAAGTTAGGCGGAGTAGCCATAACATTGACTGAGGCAGAAGCTGCGTATTTAAATACCACAAACTATATTTCCAAACCTGAATATAGAAATGTTTCAGCAGGAAATAATATGTTAAATGGAAATCAAGCACTTGGCTATTGCCGAATTAGATACGTGGCTACAGGTGATCACCAGCTAAATGATTTTGGGAGGACCTCCAGGCAAAGAGTAGTATTAAATGCTATCTTTGACAAATATAAATCTAAAAGTCTTCCCCAGTTAATACTATATTTAAATGATTTATTACCTCTTATTACAACTGATATAAAAAAGGATGATTTTTCTGATTATTTAAAACAGGGAGTAACCATGAATTTAAATAATATTGAGAATTTTCGTTTACCTGTAAACCAAATGTTTGAAGAAGGAAGTGTTAGAGGCATGTCAGTCCTAATTCCTGATTTACAGGCAAATGTGAATGAATTACATCAGTTTATATTTGGAAGTATCAAAACTGAATAGACAAAGTTAGTGTTATGCAAAAAGGTAGTTTAGGAGTTGATTATTTCCTGAATTGCCTTTTTTATTGTTAGGCAAAACAAACTAGTCTGCATATCTGGAGTCTGTAAGCATATAATTTTAAGGATGTTTAAGGATTTGGAGGATAAGTATGCCTTTCATAAACAAAAGGATATTAGAAATACATAGAAATCATAGGCGGAATGTTAAGAAATTATATGGTGGTCCTGTTACAAGGAAAACTAAGAATAAAAGTGACTTCCTTACAATATATATTATGTTTGTTATAACAATCATGGTGATTGGAGTTACGTTAAACCGCATAAATGTTTATATGGCACTTCAGACAATTCATAAGGAAGGAATAAATTATGACTATTTTAGGGAATTGATTATTCCAACAGACAGTAAATACCTGGGGGAATATAAAAATACGGAAGGTACCCAGTACGATATGTATGACAATATTGTACTTGATATTTTACTGAAGCAAAATGGTTATTCAGGTGCATATAATATATTGCCCAGTAATAAAAATAAGCTGCTAGATAATTTATCTACAAATAGTGCTTTTAAAGAATTAAAAGGATATATACATGCAATCCTAGATGATGTCAAGACTTTTCCAGTGAATTCAAAACTTTTAGAAAATGAGAAAGTAACCTATATTGATTCTTGGAATTATCTTCGCAATTATGGAGGTAAAAGGAAGCATGAAGGTACTGATATCATGTCATCGGATAATCAGCCGGATGTGATCCGGGTATTAAGTATGACCGATGGGACTGTAGAAAAACTGGGATGGCTGGAGATGGGTGGTTACAGGGTTGGTATCAGAGGAACAGAGGGAGCTTATTTTTATTACGCGCACCTATCTTCTTATGCAGAGGATTTAAAAATTGGAGATAAGGTTATGGCAGGGGATTTTATTGGTTATATGGGGGATAGTGGATATGGCATAGAGGGTACTACCGGAAAATTTCCTGTTCATCTTCATGTAGGCATTTATATAGAGACACCCTTTGGTGAAGTTAGTGTAAACCCTTATTTAGTGTTAAAAATACTAGAAGCAAGTCACAAGTAATTGAAGAAATTATTACCCAAATAGTCCAAAATGTGGTATACTATCATAAGTTAAATAATATGGGGACAAGGAGTGAAGAAAATGGAAATACAATTATGGAGAGAAATACTTGATCCATATGTCTTAGCAGTAAACGAGCTGGTAATAAAGTTCAATCATATTATTGATGAATATAGAAATATGGGTTCTTATTCCCCCATAGAGCAAGTTCATGGCAGAGTAAAAACCATATCCAGTATTTTAGAGAAAGCAAGAAAGAAAAATCTGGATTTAAATGATATGGAAGAAAAAGTTGAGGACATTGCAGGTATTCGTATTATCTGTCAGTTTGTAGAAGATATCCGAAAAGTAGTTGATATGATCAAGAATCGAACGGATATGAAAATTAAAAGTGAAAAAGATTATATTACAAATATAAAGGAAAGCGGTTATAGAAGCTATCATATTATCATTTATTATACAGTGGAAACACTATCTGGGCCTAAAACAATTCAGGCCGAAATTCAGATTCGTACTCTTGCCATGAACTTTTGGGCGACCATTGAACATTCTCTGCAGTATAAATATAAACAAAACATGCCAGAGCAAATACGGGGAAGATTATCAAAAGCAGCGGATGCCATTATATCCTTAGATCAAGAAATGTCCTTGGTCAGAGATGAAATTATGGATGCCCAGATATCCTTTAAAAGTAAGGCAAATATGGTTGCGGATATTTTAACTAACATACAGAATTTATATAAAATTGCGAATAAAAGAGAAGTAATCATAATACAGGATGAGTTTTTTAAGATTTATGAAACCGGTGATTTAGAACAGCTTGAACGTTTTAAAAAAGAATTGGACATAATATCAGAGGGCTACAGAGCTCAAAGCTTAAGATAATACATTCGAAGAATGAAATAGAATGGAGTTAAGAATGAAATTACCGGAACTTTTTGAAAATAGAATGAAGGAACTACTAAAAGAAGAATATGAGGACTACTTAAAGTGTTTTGAGGAAAAGCATTACAGTGGTCTTAGAGTAAATACATTAAAGATAACACCAGAAGAATTTGAGAAAATCTGTCCTTTTGAAATCAAGAGAATACCTTGGATTGAAAATGGTTACTACTATGACGCGAAAGATGAACAACCGGCAAGACATCCCTATTATTACGCTGGCCTATACTACATTCAAGAGCCTAGTGCTATGACGCCTGCTAATTTATTGCCTATCACACCTGGAGATAAGGTCTTAGATTTATGTGCAGCACCAGGTGGTAAAAGTACTGAATTGGCAGCCAAACTAAAAGGTGAGGGTATTTTAGTTGCCAATGACATAAGTAATTCCAGGGCGAAAGCACTTCTCAAAAATATTGAATTATTTGGTGTTCAGAATGCAGTGGTAGTAAGTGAAGCACCAGGGAAGTTAGTTCAATATTTTGAAGGCTATTTTGATAAAATTTTAGTAGATGCACCCTGCTCTGGCGAAGGAATGTTTCGTAAAAGTCCAACTATTATGAAAAACTGGGAACAATATGGTGTGGATTATTATAATAAACTGCAAAAAGAGATCATTCTTCAGGCAGCCAAAATGCTAAAACCTGGTGGTAAGATGCTTTATTCAACTTGTACTTTCTCCAAAGAGGAAAACGAGGGTACCATTGCTTTTCTTTTAGACCAATGTAAAGATTTTAAAATACTGAATCCTTTAGAATTAAAGGGAGAGCAACCAGGTGTATCTTACGAAGGATTTGATTTTGGTAGACCGGAATTGGCTGGCGGGTTAGAGGACGTTAAAAATAGTATCAGACTTTGGCCCCATAGAATTCATGGAGAAGGTCACTTTATCTGTTTGTTAGAAAAGGAAGGCTCACCCCATAATAATGGAATGGCGAAAGAAAGATATCCTTTTGATACAAAAATGGAGAAGAAATTATCTGCAGAAGCTATCACATTTTTAGACTCCTTAGGCATAAATATAGACTACAATCGGATGGAATTAAGAGAGGACAGGCTATTCTTATTACCTGAGGGCGTGCCAAGCCTAAAAGGCCTTCGCATTATGAGGCCAGGGTTATTACTTGGGGAAATGAAGAAGAATCGTTTTGAACCAAGTCAAGCCCTTGCTTGTGTATTAAAGCCACAAGATTATAAGAGACTTTTAGAATTTAAAGAAAACAACCCTGACGTAATTAAGTATCTGAAGTGTGAAACTATCCAGGCAAGCAGCGAGTTCGAGGATGGATATCATTTGGTGTGTGTAGATTCTCACCCTTTAGGCTGGGGAAAATTAACAGGAACAACTTTGAAGAACAAATACCTTCCAGGCTGGAGATGGATGTAGGGCAATAGAAAGGATTACAATGGCAACTTTAATACGTTTAGACAAATATCTTGCTGATTTGGGAATTGGGACAAGGAGTGAGGTAAAAAACTATATCAGAAAGGGAAGAGTGACAGTAGATGGTATAAAAGTTACTTCTTCTGATCTTAAGATTGATACTACAGCTCATGTTACTTTTGATGGTATGGAGTTAGAATTTGAACTGTTTGAATATTATATGCTGAATAAACCTGCTGGCGTGGTTTCAGCCACTGTGGACAATTTTTGTACAACAGTAATCGATTTAATAGGAGAAAGTAAGAAAAAAGAGCTGTTTCCTGTTGGAAGGCTTGATAAAGATACAGAAGGTCTGCTGATTATCACCAATGATGGTGATTTAGCCCATCAGCTTCTATCTCCCAAAAAACATGTCCCTAAAGTTTATTTTGCCAAGATAAATGGCAGAATTACAGACGATGATGTACAGGCCCTAAAAGAAGGGGTGGATTTAGGAGATTTCAAAGCTTTACCTGCAGATCTAACGATTTTAGAAAGTAATGAAGAATCTTTAGTTGAAATTACTATCTTTGAAGGCAAATTCCATCAAGTAAAAAGAATGTTTGAAGCATTGGGAAAAGAAGTACTATATTTAAAAAGGCTCTCAATGGGAGAGCTTAAATTAGATGAGTCATTAGCAGTATCTCAGTATCGTAAATTGACCAGCGAAGAAATTTTACTTTTAAAAAAATCTATGATTAGGGTGCCATAAGCCCTCCAAGGAGGAATAGTTTGCTAGGAATTTTAAAAGATATAAAAGCAGTTATTTTTGATTTAGATGGTACATTAATCGACTCCATGTGGGTGTGGAGAGATATGGATATAGAATTTTTATATAAATTTGGTATAGAATTACCAGAGGATTTGCAAGAAAGCGTGCAGGGAATGAGTTTTACTGAGACTGCTCTATATTTTAAGGAAAGATTTTCTTTGGAATTATCCATTGAGGAAATCAAGGAAGATTGGAATAAAATGGCATGGGAGAAATATGCCACCGTAATACCCCTAAAGGAAGGGGTGAAACGCCTGTTAGACTTCTTAAGAGATGGAGGGATTAAGTTAGGTATCGCAACGAGTAATTCCAGAGAATTAGTTGATTTGGTGACTAAACATCTTTGCATTGACGACTATTTTGATTCTATTCGTACCTCCTGTGAAGTAAAGGCGGGAAAACCATCTCCGGATATATATTTATTGGTGGCTCAAGATTTAAAAGTGGAACCATCCAATTGTCTTGTATTTGAAGATGTTATACAGGGCATTATGGCTGGTAAAAGCGCAGGTATGAATGTAGCAGCTATATATGATGCCGCATCTGAAAAGGATATGGATAAAAAGAAGGAATTGGCAGATTATTATTTTGATTCCTTTGAAGAATTATTTGATTAAAATCTGAATTTTGTAAACGAGGATATGGAAAGGTATATATGAAAATCATTGTAGTTGATAAAAATGAAGCTGGGCAGAGATTAGATAAGCTTTTGTTAAAACATTTAAACAAGGCACCTAAAAGCTTTATTTATAAAATGCTTCGAAAAAAAAATATTACTTTAAATGGTAAAAAAGCAGATGGTTCTGAAAAAACCAATCTGGATGACGAGATAAAACTTTTTTTATCTGAGGAAACCATAGCTAATTTCTCAGAGGAGTTTAAAGCTGTTAAAGTGAAAACAAATATTGAGGTTATTTATGAAGATGAAAATATTATTGCAGTGAATAAACCAGCAGGCATGTTATCTCAAAAGGCAGATAAAGACGATATTTCTCTGGTGGAACATATTATTTCTTATTTGCTGGATAATCATAGGATAACCGGTGAAGAGTTAAATACTTTTAAACCAGGTATTTGCAATCGTTTGGACCGCAATACCAGCGGTCTTGTAATCGCAGGTAAATCCTTAATTGGTTTACAGGTAATGTCGGAATTGTTTCGAGACCGAACACTAGATAAATACTATATAGCTCTTGTGCAAGGTGAAATTCTGGAACAGAAAAAAATAGAAGGTTATTTATTAAAAGACGAAAAGACTAACAAGGTATCTGTCTTTCCAGTATATAAAGAAGGCAGTGATCCTATTAAAACAGAATATATGCCTTTGAAAATAACCTCTGGATATACGTTATTAAAAGTAAAGCTTATTACAGGTAAAACCCATCAAATACGGGCTCATTTAAGTAGTATTGGATACCCTATCCTAGGGGACGTAAAGTACGGTAATCTAAAAGAAAATGAATTATTTAAAAAGAAATTTCACTTAAACCACCAACTGCTTCATGCTTACGAAGTAAAATTTCCGAAAATGGATCAGGGTTTAAACAACCTGACAGATTTAACCCTTCATGCAGAACTTCCAAAAGATTTTGCTAAAATAGTGGATGGATTTTTGTGGAGAGATCTATCCTAGAAAGGACTATCATATGCCCTCATGGAATTCAAGGGGTCTTAGAGGATCTTCTTTAGAGGAATTAATTAATATTACAAACACAAGATATCGGGATAAAAGGCTTGCCCTCATACAGAAAATTCCTACTCCCATAACACCAATTTCAATCGACAAAGAAAAGCATCATATTACTTTAGCATATTTTGAAGAGAAAAGTACGGTGGATTATATTGGTGCTGTACAAGGTATACCTGTATGCTTTGATGCAAAAGAATGTGCTACAGATACTTTCTCCTTGCAAAATGTTCATGAACATCAAATTGCGTTTATGAAAGATTTTAAGGAACAAGGTGGTGTAGCATTTCTTTTAATATTTTTTTCCAAAAGAAATATCTATTATTACTTAACACTGGATACATTATTAAGCTTCTGGGAAAGAGCTAAATCTGGAGGTAGAAAAAGCTTTCGATTGGATGAGTTAAGTGAGAAGAATTATATAAGTTGTAAAAATGGTACCTTTATTCACTATATAGAGAATATTGCCAAGGAGATAGAGACATTGGAAGAAATAGAAAGTTAGAGATAATCCTAAACAGATTTAAGCAGTTTTCGTTAGAACTTAAGAATTGTTTCGGTTAGAGTTGACAGTAGAAATTTATTGTAATATAATAAATTAACGTTTATATGGTAGCGAATTATCACTGTGAAATTATAATGCGTTAATATAGTGAAGTGACTTAACACTATGCTACTATATTTTTTGAAATGTGAAGGAACCTTACTTTAACTAAGAATTTTAAGCAGGTTGCCAGATTGGAGTGTTTATGATTGAAAAACTTTTACATACACCGGAAGGTGTTAGAGATATCTATAATGATGAATGCGAAGCAAAGTTAATCTTGCAGAACAACCTCCATCAGGTTATGAAACTTCACGGATTTAAAGATATCCAAACGCCAACATTTGAATTTTTTGATATCTTTAGTAAAGAGAGGGGTACTGTACCATCCAATGATATGTATAAACTCTTTGACAGAGAAGGAAATACATTAGTGTTAAGGCCGGATATTACACCCTCCATAGCAAGATGTGTAGCGAAGTATTACAAGGAGGAAACCTTACCAATTAGACTATGCTATATGGGCAGTACCTTCATAAATAATAGTAGTTATCAGGGAAAACTAAAAGAATCTACCCAAATTGGTGCAGAATTGATCAATGATGATTCTCTGGAAGCTGATGCAGAAATGTTGGTAATTACAATTGAATGTCTGTTAAAAGCTGGGCTAAAAGAATTCCAGGTTGAAATCGGTGATGCAGAGTTTTTCTTAGGGCTTATGGAAGAGGCAGGGTTTACCCAAGACGAAGAAATGCAGTTAAGGAACTTAATAGAGCAGAAAAATATATTCGGCGTAGAAGAAATTTTATCTAGTAAGGAAATTAATGCAGAGCTAAAAAATGTATTTTTGAATTTACCAGCATTATTTGGCAATCTAGATAAACTCGATGAAGCCAAAGCTATGACAAAAAACACCCGTGCACGAAAGGCTATCCGGCGCTTGGAAGATTTATATAAAATAATATCGATCTATGAATATGAGAAGTATATTACATTTGACTTAGGCATGCTAAGCAAATATAACTACTATACTGGCATAATTTTTAGAGCATATACTTATGGGACTGGAGATACCATTGTAAATGGTGGTAGGTATGACAATCTAGTCGAACAGTTTGGTAAGAATGCACCTGCAATTGGACTTGCAATTATGGCAGACCAATTATTATTAGCACTTTCAAGACAAAAGATAGTTGCTGCTGGCAGGGATGTCAATACCTTAATCCTTTATAAACAAGCACATTTAGAAAAGGCCATTGCTCTTGCCGGACATTTTAGAAAGCAAGGAATGAATATTGAGCTTCTATGCAAGAAGGAGAAAGTTGCTTTAGAGGAGTATACCGCATATTCTAAGAGAATGGGTACAGGAGGAATTCTTTATTTTAAAGGAACTAACGAAATAGAGGTCATTGATTCTGGAACAGGGACTAGTAATATAGCAACTTTTGAGGAATTTATATTGTAAAAGCAGATAGTAATGCAGGAATATAAACATTATGCAATGGGGGTAACTATGAGATATTTAACATTCGCCCTTGCGAAGGGTAGATTAGCTACTAAAACACTGGAGATTTTGGAAAGCGTTGGGTATACATGCGAAGAAATGAAAGATCCTGATTCAAGAAAGCTAATTTTTACAAATGAAGAACAAAAAATTAAAATTTTTTTAGCAAAGGCCAGTGATGTACCTACCTATGTGGAATATGGTGCAGCAGATATAGGTGTTGTTGGAAGAGACACTATTCTGGAAGAGGGCAGAAAATTGTATGAAGTTATAGATTTAGGACTGGGTAAATGCAGAATGTGTGTAGCTGGGCCTATTCAAGCTAAGGAATTGCTTAAGCATGGGGAATTGATACGAGTTGCAACAAAATACCCAAACATTGCCAAAGACTACTTCTATAATAAAAAACATCAAACAGTAGAAATTATTAAACTAAATGGTTCCATAGAGTTAGCGCCTATTGTTGGTTTATCTGAAGTAATTGTTGATATTGTGGAAACGGGAACCACACTGAGAGAAAATGGGCTGGAAGTCTTAGAGGAAATATGTCCTTTATCTGCTAGAATGGTTGTAAATCAAGTAAGTATGAAGATGGAAAATGAACGCATTACAGGTCTTATACATGCAATAAAAGAAAAATTATCACAGAGAATGAAGGAAGGGTGAGGATATGAGAAAATTAAAGCTTGATCCTAAGTCAAAAAAAGATTTATTATCACAATTGTTAAAACGAAGTCCAAACCAATATGAATCCTATGAGCAAAAAGTAAATCAAATTATAGAGACTGTGAGAACAAGAAAAGATGAAGCATTATTTGAATACACATTAGCCTTTGATAAAGCATGTATTCATAGTGACAATATTCTGGTAACGGAAGAAGAAATTCAAGCGGCTTATGATGAAGTTGATCCTAAATTGTTAGAAGTAATAAGAAAAGCAGCCAAAAATATCGAAATCTACCACAGTAAACAAAAGCAGTATAGTTGGTTTGATACAGAACCAAACGGTATTATATTAGGCCAGAGAGTTACTCCAATTGGTTCTGTAGGGGTATATGTACCAGGTGGTAAAGCAGCCTATCCTTCCTCAGTACTTATGAATGTTATACCGGCTAAAGTAGCTGGTGTTGAAAGAATATCTATGACTACGCCTCCCGATAAGGAAGGTAAAGTGTATGCTGGAACATTAGTTGCTGCCAAAGAAGCCGGAGTAACAAGGATTTATAAAGCAGGTGGTGCACAAGCAATTGCTGCCCTTGCCTTTGGTACTGAATCTGTTGAAAAGGTTGATAAAATTGTTGGACCAGGTAACATATATGTAGCCCTTGCTAAAAAAGCAGTTTATGGTCACGTAAATATTGACTCCATTGCTGGACCAAGTGAGATTTTAGTTATTGCTGATGAAACTGCCAATGCTAGATTTGTAGCAGCAGATTTATTATCTCAGGCAGAACATGATGAGTTGGCTTCTGCTATATTAGTAACAACATCAAAAGAACTAGCAGCACAAGTGGAGATGGAAGTAGAAAGATTTACAGCAGAACTATCCAGAAAAGATATTATTCAAAAATCCTTAGATAACTATGGCTATATATTATTAGCGGATTCACTAGAGGATATGGTTGATATTGCCAATGAAATAGCATCAGAACATTTGGAAATTATTACGAAGGATCCATTTTCAGTTATGACCAAAATTAAGAATGCAGGGGCCATTTTTCTTGGGGAATACTCCAGTGAACCTTTAGGAGATTACTTTGCAGGTCCAAACCATGTGCTTCCAACCAATGGCACCGCCAAATTTTTCTCTCCCCTTGGTGTTGATGACTTTATTAAGAAATCCAGTATTATTTCCTATTCCAAAGAGGCCTTAGAACCTGTGCATAAGGATATTATTACTTTCGCTAAAGCAGAGGGCTTAACAGCCCACGCCAATTCCATAGCAGTTAGATTTGATTTGGATAAAGGAGAATAGGTGATGGAGAGAAGTTCAAAAGTTACAAGAACCACCAAAGAAACAGATATACAGGTTGAACTAAATTTAGATGGCACTGGAGCGGGTACCATTGAAACGGGTATTGGTTTTTTTGATCATATGTTAACTAGTTTTACTAGACATGGATTTTTTGATATGAACCTGAAAGTTTCTGGAGATTTAATGGTGGATGGTCACCATACAGTGGAGGACACAGGAATTGTTTTAGGACAGGCAATCAAAGAAGCATTATCTGATAAAAAAGGAGTGAAACGATATGGCAGCTCCTTACTGCCTATGGATGAAACACTGGTATTATGTGCCATAGATTTATCTGGAAGACCTTACTTAGTATTTGATGCAGATTTCTCCTGTGAAAGAGTTGGGACTTTGGATACAGAATTAGTTCGGGAGTTCTTTTATGCGGTTTCTTATAGTGCAGGTATGAATCTCCACCTCAAATTAATCCATGGTAGCAATAACCACCATATAATAGAAGCAATATTTAAAGCCTTTGCCAGAGCCTTAGATGAAGCTACCGGGATTGATGAACGAATAAAGCAGGTTTTATCCACCAAAGGGGTTATCTAGTCAAGGAATAGCATTGGCAGTAATAATTCTTAGGAGAGACTATGGGTTATAGAATTATTATAAAGGCATTCCTATATGCGGAGGTATATATATGTTAAAAAAAATTATTCCATTTATAAATTGTGAACAGGAAGAGCCTCTTTTTGTTTCCCATGAAGCAGTTTCTTATGAAGTATCAGGGGGCGATGGAATTTATATATTTAATTACAAC
>DALYNO010000065.1:0-11905 GCA_031975295.1 Anaerocolumna sp.
AAGCCAAGTATTCTCATGATTTTTGATCTATTCTACTTTCTCTTTTTCACACTAAGGGTATATAAATCTTTTTTAGCATCATAATTTAAAGAAATAGTCACACCAGGGTCTCTCATATAAGGAATATTGGGTTTTATTTTTTTGTCAGCCATTCTAAAGGTAAGCTTATAGCCATCTACCCAATAAATATTCTGAAGCAAATATCCTCTTAATTCCTCTTGATTTTTTATCTTCATTTTATCTATATTCTTAAATACATCTTTATTGGGCACCCCCATAAGAGGTGGATGGGTCTTCATAAAGGTATACTTATCTTTTAAATAGTATTTATAGAGTATCTTACCACTATCATCATCATCCCAGGTAGTATCAACAAATAACCATTTGCCATTTATATAAACTGAATTCCAGGCATGATTAATTGTAAATTCATTGCCTGCTTCAAAGACACAAGGTATGGAAGCTCGTCTGCATAAGTGCAGGAATAACAAGCTATAATCTCCACAAACACCTCTTCCTACATCTATTGTTTTTATGATACTTTCAATCGTATGTTCATCCTGTAATTTGCCATCATAAGTAATATGTTTTACAACAAAATCATGTATAGCTTTCACTTTTTGCTCATCTGTCATAGAAGGCTTAATGATTTTCTTTATGATAGCATCTAATTTCTTGTTTAAAGTAGCGTATAAAGTATCTGGTTGGAGGTTCATATTTACTTTTTCTCCGCTCTTTAATACTTTAGGTTCAAGTTTGTATTGTAATTCAGGACCGTACTTTCCTTCCTCAAAGTCTATAAACTTCGCTCCGTTTTTTATGGAAAACTTAATTCCTTTTTGAGGGGTATAAAGTTCAATAAGAACTCCACCTGTATTGATCTTTGTATACTTTCCTGTTAATTTTATTTTACTTAATACTGTATAGTCAAAATTATCTTCCATATATTCTTTTATTTCGGCATTACTCTTAAATATTAAATGTATCGTACTCTTTCCAAGAATTATCTTGCTGGGATCAGATAGATTCAATGGTATATTATAACCACGAAGATGATCAAAATCAAACAGATCCCTATCAATAATTGCCTCTTCTTTAGTATACTTGCCTGTGGGTTCAAATTTATCAATTCTAGTCATCATACCATTAGAGATACAGGTAGATACATAGGTTTGATCAGCAAAAGATATTTTCGTAAGATCCGTGATTGGCAACCCATTTGTAGTGGAACCCAATTCATAAACTGCCCCCTTGACAAGCACTCTGGCTGCTTCAACTCTTGTCAAAGATTTATTTAAATCACTTTCATTATCTATCAGTCCATAAATAAATGCATTTTTAATATAATCGGGACTATCTGCTTGTATAATATGATCTTCGATTACTATCTTTTCGTTTAAATCTTCCTGACCAAAATATAATTTAGCTAACTGTTCAAGGGTAATCCCATTCCTAAAGCCATAAAAAAAGGTATCCGTTAAATCTTCATTTAAGATTCTTTTGGTTATGGTATCTCTAAATTCTTCAGAGGGCACATCTTTTGGATACTCATAATATTCATACATTTTTTCTTCAGCTCTGTTCCCCTGAAAATAATCAATGGTAGAATCGATTTCTTCCAGCATATATTCTAAAGATTGATCCCCCATATAATTATAATCTTCAGAAATATACAATTCTGTATGAATTTGCGCTAATGTCCTGCCTGCTAAGATTGGTGTCATCTCTTTTTCATGAAAAAGAGCTTCAACTGCTGCCGGTAATTTAGAGAAAACCTCAGCGTTAATTTTATTACCTCTTGATTTGGATTGATTTAGGTATTTACTGATTTTTTCTTTTACATTGAAGTTATATTGACCCGGGTCATCTTTTCCTTTTCCTTGTTCGCTAAACTTACCTTTAAGATCATAATAAAATTGCCAGGCATCGTTAGTACTGTAGGCATTATCAACATACAAACTAACCTTTTTCCCCTTGGTATCCCAACCATAGCTGCTATTTTTAGACAATAGCAACATTTGTTCAAATTTTTGAACTAACAGATTATAATCTGCCTTTGTAAGCCCTCCTAATTCTTCTTCCTTAATTTCGATATCTACCCTAAAGTCATTCAGAACTCTATCTCTGGCTTCTTTCATCTGTTGTTCCGTAATCTTTTTCTTAGGACTTGGCTTTACATTTTTTCTATCTTCTTCTGTTTCAATTAATTCATAATATTCCTGTGGTATAACCTCATCTTTTTCATAGGTACTAAATTCCTGTTCCATTTTTTTAAATATTGCATTTAAATCTTTACTGTTAGTAAAATAACTTTCTGCATGCACTGTAACTGTAGTAACACTAGTAAAATAAGTAAGAACTAGTGCAATCATAAAAAACTTAAATTTGTTCATTTGTAATTCTCCCACCATATTATGTATTTTATTACCATTTCTTCTATTATATTACATTTTTCAGCATTAGTCTACACATCCTAACTTAGATATATCAATACATAAAATTTCCAACGGGATAGGACGCTTACTTGGAACAACATAAAAATAATTGAGGTATACGCTGTGTTATGAATCTCACCTTAAAATACATATATTAAGCAAAATTAATAAAACCAAAGTACTATAGAAATTAGAGGGAATATCTAATAAAATCTATAGTGCTTTGGCTTTTTACAATTCTAGTGCTTTATTTGTCTAACTTTATCTTAGCAAAAATATCAGCGAATGCTGTATTTACGGGTGCTTGCTCTTCTTTCTTAACTTTATTCATATACTGTGCAACATCTTTCTTACTAACTCCAGCTCCCTCTTTTTTACGTCTATCTTGAAAAGCAGAAAGCTTTTCTTTATGTCCACAGGCGCAAGTAAAGGTCTGCCCATCCCCTTTACCTACCATTTCCATCTTTTTATGACATACGGGACATCTTGCATTACTAGTTCTGGCTATAGTGTCTCGGTATCCACATTCTCTATCCTGACATACTAACATTTTGCTGTTCTTACCATTTACAGAAAGCATATTTTTACCGCAGGTGGGGCACTTTTTATTCGATAGATTATCGTGTCTGAATTTACCCTCTCCGTTTTTAATCTCAGCTACAATCTCTTTGGTATAAGCTGTCATTTCATTCATTAATTCCTGTTTATTTAGTTTGCCATTTGCTATTTTACCAAGCTTCATTTCCAGGGTAGCGGTTAGTTCCGGTTTTTTTAAATCCAGCGGAACTAATTCTAATAATTGTTTTCCTTTAGAGGTAATAAATATATCTTTTCCTCTTTTTTCCATGAGAAAACTACCAAATAACTTATCTATAATATCTGCTCTAGTTGCAACAGTACCAAGTCCACCAGTTTCACCTAGGGTTTTAACCATGTCCTTATCTTTATCTTCCATAAAATGAACTGGATTCTCCATCGCTGACAAAAGAGTAGCTTCATTAAACGGTGCTGGTGGTTTTGTTTTACCTTCTGTTACCATAAAGGAAATGGATTTTATGATATCATTTTTATGATATCTAGGTAAATTTTCATCTATTTCATCCTCTGATTGATTATCATATACTTCCTTATACCCTAATGCCCTGGTGATTCTCCCTTTAGAAGTAAACTCCTCACTGCCAATTCTTACTTTCACGGTAGCTTCTTCGTATTCATATGGAGGATATAGTACTGCAAGAAAGCGTCTTACCACAAGATCATATATCTTTCTCTCATCACTACTCATATTCTCTAAATTAACAAATTGCTCTGTTGGAATGATCGCGTGATGGTCACTAACTTTATTATTATCAACAAAAGAGGAGTTAGTCATAATTGGTTTTCTTAGCAGGGAACTTGTTAACTTTTTATAGGGTCCTATACTAATCGCTTCTACTCTTTCTTTCAATGTTCCAACGATATCTGTAGTCAGATATCTGGAATCTGTTCTAGGGTAAGTTAATACTTTATGATTTTCATATAAACGCTGCATAATATTTAAGGTTTCCTTAGCGGAAAAATCAAATCTAAGATTAGCATCCCGTTGTAACTCTGTTAAATCATATAGTCCTGATGAGTAGGTTTTTTTCAAGGCAGTATTAAATTCTGAGACTATACCATCTCTTCCCTTAAGACTAGTAAGGATTTCTTCTATTTTATTTCTATCTGTGGTTGTAGTATTTCCTGTGATAGGATTTCTCCATATGAGAGTCATTCCACTTAATTTACCATTCAATCCGTAATATGGTGTTGGTTTGAATTTCCTTATATCCTCTTCTCTCTTAGCAATCATTGCAAGAGTTGGCGTTTGTACTCGTCCACAGGAGAGACTTGCATTATACTTACAAGTTAGTGCTCTAGTGGCATTCATTCCAACAATCCAATCAGATTCTGCTCTTGCTACAGCTGCCTGATACAGATTCTCGTATGCTTTTCCATCTTTTAAATGGGCAAATCCTTCTCTTATGGCTTTATCTGTAACGGATGAAATCCATAATCTTTTAAGGGGCTTTCTATTATTTGCTTTATCCAGAATCCATCTAGCTACTAATTCCCCTTCTCGACCTGCATCTGTTGCAATTACAATATCAGATACATCTTTACGTCCTATCTGTGTTTTCACAACTTGGTATTGTTTACCTGTTTGTTTTATTACAACCAGTTGAAACTTCTCTGGAAGCATGGGTAGAGTCTCCATCTTCCATTCTTTATATTTGTCATCATAGTTTTCAGGGTCTGCTAAGGTAACTAAATGACCAAGCCCCCAAGTTACGATATATCTATCACCTTCTAAGGCACCACCAATGTTTTTATTACATTTAAGTACTCTTGCAATATCTCTTCCCACAGAGGGTTTTTCAGCAATAACTAATGATTTCATGTAAACTCCTATCTACTGTTGTTTATAACAATACTACTAATTTTGTTATTCTTTCTTATATTTGAGACTTATCTGTCAGCCTTTTAGGTAAGTATATCTCTACACAACTGTTTATTTACTTCTTTCTAGCAGAAATGATTAACATCATAGGACGTCTTAGTTCATCTTTCATACCCTCTACAGTTTCTAATAAATCATCAGAGGGTTTCGGTTCTATAATATCAAGTATTTCAAATCCACACTGTAGTAAGTCTCTTAAATAGGTCGTTAACGTCCTATGATATTTGATAACCATTTCTCCAAGAAAATTACTATTCCGCTCTCCTTCATAAAAGTAAGCATCTACAGGAAAATGAAGTATCTCACCTTGTTCATTATAGATAAAATCTTGGTTACCCATTGATGTAAATATGGGATGCTCTACAGAAAACACAAAATTTCCGCCTGCCTTTAAGCAATGATAAACCTTTTTGACAATTTCCTCAAATGATTTCATATAATGAAAAGCAAGAGAACTCATAACAATATCAAAACTAGAGTCAGCAAAATTTACATCTTCTATTGGTTGATGTACATACTGAATTTTTTTATCTGTTTTATCTATTGCAACTTGAAGCATCCTTTGCGATATATCAACACCGGTAACGGATGATGCTCCTTGTTCCATAGCATACTGGCAATGCCAGCCATAACCGCACCCTAAGTCTAATACATCTTTTGACTTGAAATCAGGTAGCAGTTTTTTTAGACTCTCCCATTCACCAGCTCCTTGTAGTCCCTTTTGGGAACGGTCCATCCTGCTATATTTTTCAAAAAATACTAAATCGTCATATTTATTTTGTTTCATTTCATCTATTACCTTTCTGATTTCTATTAACCTTTCCTTAGGTTCTATATAGAACATAGTCTTGTATCTCATGAATAAACCCTGTCTTTTCAAGTAAAGGCACTGCCTCTATGGGATATTCCTTCATTACAATACGATTTTGACCTGATAAAATGCGACGTTTGTTAAATTCTTCTTGAAACACTGTTAATGCTTCATCAAGATATGCTCCTTCAAAAACCCGTAGTTTTTTACCAAGTCGCTCCATAACTGCAACAGGTACACCTGCACGCAATGCAACTGTTGTTCCAGCAATATTTTGGAACTTTCTATCTGGTAAATGTTGTAGTGCCTTACCCCAGGGTTGTAAGGGATCAATGGCATTAATCCATATAATCTGCTCTCTGGGATTTGCTAATTTCATTATAATTGTTTCATAATCCTTTTCTCTAATAAACTGAATTCCCGATAGACCTTCAATAAAATACCCCCGCCTTACCTGACCTGTATATTCCCAAATTCGAAGCGTCTCAAGAGCAGTTCCCCAAGCTACCCCTTTTATAGTCTCTCGGCAAAGTATAGGAACTCTGTCAAAGTTTCGATGCAAAAGCTCATCCATCGTTAATATTTTCAATGGACGAATCACTTCAAAACGGCCTGTTGACAAAAGCTTAGCCCGAGCATTTATTCTTGTGCGTACATTGCTTATCTTTAATTTATCCAATTGGGTACATTGTTTCAACAAAAGAAAACTGTCTGCACTGATAAGTCCTTTTATTGCAAGACCTAAAAGGGTATCATAAGGAGAACCTTCCACTAAACCATTTAGCCTTTGCATAAAACTTGCTCCCATTTTTAATAAGGCTCCATAAATGATTTTTTCATTGCCCTCCAGGGAATTCAGAATATCCGTCATATCAGCATCCCAATCTATATCCTCTGTTCTATGAAAACAAAGCTCTAAATGAGTGTTAAGCTGCCAGAATATACTTCCATCTGACAATACTGCGTCCATAAGTTCCATACGATAATTTTTCACACGAGATGGCAGAATTACCTGCTCTAAATTATCTACTGCTACCTGTTGATCAATAAGGGCAAATAGGGTGTGTCTTAGTTGTTCAAGGGGCGATGCCGTTATCTGTATTGTATTCGTAAGAAGGGCAGCATACCGGGCTGCTGGTAGAGTGGTTATCTGCCTTCGGCGATTTCTAATGGTTTCATGTCTTGCACGGTCATAGATTTCTGCATGGTAATAGACCTCCTCATCTTCTACAACCTTCTCCTGTTCAAGGAGTAAGCCAAGTACTTGCAGTGCCACTTCATCTGTCCATAAGTAACGCTCTGCAATCTGTTCATATGATTTAGCACCCCGATATCTTAATAATCTCTTCACAATACCCATTTTGGCCTCTGGAATTTCTTCAACCAAAGCATCTCTATATTCCTGTTCTTGTTCTGCTGCAATCCACAACCCCGGTTCAATATATTTAGCACTTCCCCTAAGAGCAAGTTCTTCCAGCCATTCTATGGGTATATCCAGCTCTAATGCAATTACATCTCCTTCTATCATCAAAAGAGAATGTAACTCTATAGAATTCTCAGGCAGCTTTTTTCTGGTACTTAATAGATTAAGCTGCTCTATTCCAGGCTTAATCATGGTAACTTCTTTTAAAGCTTCATTGGTAGCCTGATATATATTACTTGGTGTAGGCGCATAATCATACATCATAGAAGCTTCTGTCTGACGTCTTAGGGTTAAGGACATAGGAGATGGTGTTTCCAGATACATCTCTATAACTTTTATTTCTCCAGTTTTGATACCCAACAAGATTTGCTCTAATCCCCCTAAATCCCAATAATCCTCTAGACATTCACGCTTCGTTTCTCTAATCATTGGATGATTTTCATGTTCTACAAGAGAAGATAACAGTTCCGCACTTTTCATACGTTGTATCCATAAAGGCTGTCTACCATTACCTCTAACCCCCATTAACAGTGCCCTTGCTGTATTATAACGAAAGTTCATATTATATAAGGTTGTAGTGGGCAGTACTGCCTCAATAATTTGTCTTGCATTTGTTAAGGAAATTTCATTTAATAAACCTTCAGGCAAGGGATTGCCATCATAAGGAAAGAAGAGAAAACCGTCATCATCAGTCACACAATTTATTGTAGTTTCCAAATGATGACCTGCTGCTTCTTTTACAAGAATGGATAAGGGTTCATTTACCTGCCTGCCAAATATGGAATGTACCATCATCTGATAGTTATTATTTTCATCCTTAAAGTGTTCCATTATTATAGTTTTATGATCTGGCAAAATACCGGTGCTTAATAATTGTTGTTTTAACAGTTCTAATGCACTTCTTCCAGATATTTCATCAAGTCCTAACTTATTCAGTTCCATTAATATGGAATTCGACTCATCTGCTTTATTTAGTCTACTAAATATCTCCCCAAAAGCAATTCCTGTACCAAGTTTTCTTCCCTTAATATCCCCATGCCAAAAAGGAAGTCTTGCACTTGCTGTATTTGTTCCAGTCACCACTACAGTATCTTTTGAAATATTTACGATTCTCCATGCAAAGGTTCCAAGTAAAAATCGATCTCCAACTCTAGTCTCATAAACAAATTCTTCATCCAATTCACCAAGTTTAACTCCATTTTCAGTCTTGCAGGTATATAATCCCTTATCCGGAATGGTGCCCGCTGCACTTACTGCCAGCATTCTGCTGTAGTTATCACCTATGACATGTCCATGAATTCTATCATATATAATTCTAGGCCTTGCCGGTATGTCTCTCTTATGCTCATAATCCCCAGCTAACATGCCTAACACTTCTTTTACATCCTCTTCTGTCACTTCTCTAAAAGGATAGGCTCTGGATAGTACCTTCATTACATCATCAACCTTGTATTCCCCACCACATGCCATAGACACCAAATGCTGTGCTAAAATGTCATAACAAAGTCTTGGTGGTTTAGAGTGTTCAATTCTGCCTGCCCGTGCTACTTCTGCCGTTAGTCCACAATATAATCCTTCTATAGCTTCTCTGGGAAACATATGCATAACACTGGTGTGATTTGGTTTATGGCCTGCTCGTCCTAATCGTTGCATGGTGCTTGAAATAGATCTGGGACAACCAATTTGAAATACTTGATCAATATCACCCACATCAATGCCAAGTTCCATCGAGGAGGTGGCACACAAAAGTTTTAGCGTTCCAGACCTAAGTGCATATTCCACCTCAAATCTCTGCTCTTTGGATAAACTTCCATGGTGAGTTCTTGCAAAGTTTTCACCCCCTAACTGATTTATAAAATAAGCCAGTTTTTCAGCATAGGCTCTTCCCTCAACAAAGGCAATGGCGCTTTTAGTATCTTTACAATAAGAATATACTGTATTTGCAAGCTCTTCCCAGATTGGATTTCTCATCATAATTTTATAATCAGCAATTGGACTTGTTATTTTAATTTCTATCTCTTTTTTCATTTTCGGTGCAATCATACTGACAGGATCAGGGGAAAGGTATTCTGCAGCAATACCCAGTGGCTTTATGGTTGCAGATAAACCAATTCTTTGTAAAGACTCGCCGCATAACCTGTCCAGTCTTGCAATAGAAAGCATCATATGTGCCCCTCTTTTGGAGTCAATGAGAGCATGTAACTCATCTATAATAACAGCCTTAGCTGTTTTTAAAATCGTCTGTCCAGACTTACTGGTTAACATTAAATACAGGGATTCCGGCGTTGTAATCAGAATATGAGGCGGTGTTTTTATCATCTGCCTGCGTTCTTTTTGAGTAGTATCACCTGTTCGAATACCAATTGTAAGGTTGGTCAGGGATGGGTGATTCGTATCATATTCCTCCATTAATATTCCCTCCAACGGTCGTTTCAGATTCTCTCTAATATCCCCCGCAAGTGATTTAAGTGGTGAAATATATATAAGCTGAAGCTCTTGTTTTAAACTTTTGGCTCTGGCTTGCTCTAATAATCGATCGATAAATACTAAAAAAGCGGTAAGCGTTTTACCAGTACCAGTAGGTGCTGATACTAAGGTATGATTTCCATTAGCAATTTTTGGCCAAGCTTCTTCCTGAACTTTAGTAGGGTTTCCAAGTGTGTTAACAAACCATTTCTTTGTGGATTCATGAAATAAATCCAGTGAACTTCTTAACATAGAGCTCTCCTAATTGATTCTAATCAACATTCATTATCTGATCCAGTATTGTATCATAATATAAGCATATCTTATTACTCCTTTCTATTATATACCAATCTTTCACTAACTTACAAACGAAAAAGAGTTATCTCAAATTATGTTTGAGATAACTCCCTTCCTTATGTTATATAGGATGGTTTAATAAGTATTACTCTTGTTCTTCTACTATAACTTTAGTTGTAACGGATTGATTGCCACATTTAATGGTTATAGTAACCTCACCAGCTTTTAAAGGTGAATAAACCCATTCTTCTGATTCTTGATCATATTCAACTTTAAGCACTTCAGGATTGTCAGATTCAATTGAAACTGTATCTGTTGTATCCCAAGGCTCTAAATCATAATATAAACTAAAATAATCATCCACATAGGCTGTAGAAGGTTCTTCTAAAATAATCTCTTCACAAGCCGCTTCAGATACAGTAACTGTAACTGTTCCTATGACATTACCATCTTTTCCACCTTCTCTAATAGTAACTTCTGTAGAACCAGCTTTGTTTCCATATAAATAAAGTTCATCATTTTGCATTAACCATAAAGGATAGTTCTCTGGACTTGCATCATCAAAATCTTTGATTTCGAAATAGTATTCTGTTCCTGCAATACTATAATTAATAAGTGTAAATGCAGACAGATATTTACCTACACGAATATCTACCTTTGGTTCAGCAATGGTTGCTGCTTTTACAACAACTTTAATTGTTCCCAAAGTTTTAGTTGTCTTGTTATAAGTTTCTTTTACTGTAACGGTATATGTACCTGCTTCTTTCGCACTGAATTGATATCCATAGAAATATCTATTACCAATATAATCACTTAATACTTCAGCATAATCTTTGTTATCTGTAATACTTTTTGCTTTTGAAGCGTCATACTTTACTTCTTTTATAGAAAATTTATTACTGTTAGAGGTTAAGGTATAGGTAGCTTTAGGATTCCTATATGTAATATTAAAGATAGGATCTAATCCATTATAATAATGGGTAAGATCGAAACCATTATTACCAACAGCATATACATCTGAATACTCACTTACATATAAACCAGCGTTTTTAACAGTAACTTTACACTTGCCTATTGTCGTTTTTTTGCTCTTATAAGTCTGTGTACATGTAATTGTAGTACTACCAGCTTTTACACCTGTAAGAAAACCACCTGATTTATTCACAGTAGCTACTTTTGAATTACTGGAAGTAAACTGGTACGTAGCTCCTTTTACAGGATTTAGAACTGAAAGTTTCTCCCCGTTATTGATTTCCCAGGAACTCTTATTCCAATAAATCTTATCATTTAATTTACCTACTGGAATTGTCATACTAGAAGTGCTAATGGTAGTTTTCTTTGATGCAGCTTGTGCAGTATTACCAGGTAAAAATAAACTACTAACTACTAAAACAAAACTTAATGCAATAAAGGTTAATAATCTTGTAACTTTTAACGTTTGTCTCTCCATCATGGTCTCCCTCATAAGTTAATATTTTTCATTTCCATGTAAAATTTGTCAAATAGCATATCAAGTGTAACTGAAATCCTAAAATATGTCAATGAAAAATTACATAATTTTACCTTTTTCGTCAAATTATAGTAAGAAAGCACTATCAGTATAAGAAGCATGCCTCTCTTCTATTTTATGGAAAGTAGACTTGACATTACATTTTAATTATGTTACGCTTATGTAAAGCATACTTTCCATAAACAAGTAAAAGAGGTGATTATCTGAAGAACAGATTGGAGGAAATACGAAAAAAACACGGCATAAAACAGGAAGAACTTGCCGCAATTTTGGAGGTCTCAAGGCAGACTATTGGTTCACTAGAGAATGGGCGTTATAATCCATCTATTGTTTTAGCATTTAAAATTGCAAAATATTTTAAAATGTCAATTGAAGAAATCTTTATCTATGAGGAGGAATAGAAATGAATAAGAAAACATTATTTTATACTTTTATGCTTATAGCAGGAATTTGTTGCATTATCATAAGTCTTTATATACATGAA
>DALYNO010000066.1:0-8884 GCA_031975295.1 Anaerocolumna sp.
CTTTGAAAAGTTAGAGTTTAATTGTAAAGGTTTTGATCATATAAAAGTACCGGGGCATATACAATTACAAGGTTATGATATTCCTCAGTATGTCAATGTCATGTATCCCTGGGACGGGCATGAGGATATATGTCCAGGTGAAATTCCTGTAGAATTTAACCCGGTTGGAAGCTATGTGAAGTATTTTACAGTACCGAAAGAATTAAAGGGGGGACCACTATATATTTCTTTTCAAGGGGTAGAAAGTGCCTTTGCCCTATGGTTAAACGGTGAGTTTGTAGGGTATAGCGAAGATTCCTTTACACCTGCAGAATTTGATTTGTCCTCGATGATTTTGGAGGGGGAAAATAAATTAGCAGTTCAGGTTTATAAGTGGTCCTCTGGCAGCTGGCTGGAAGATCAGGATTTTTGGAGATTCTCAGGAATATTTAGAGATGTATATCTTTATACAATACCTGAAACCCACCTATATGATATATTTGCAAAAACCAAATTATCACAGGACTATAGTGTAGGGGAACTTAATCTTTCTCTTATGTTGGTGGGAGAGATGAGTGGAAGTATAAGTCTTCACCTATATGAGGGAAGTAAAAGAGAGTATGTAGAAGCCTCCTTAGAAATTGCTCGTTTAACAAAGGATTTAAAAGAAGCAGAACAAATAAGCATTACTATCAATAATCCTAAATTATGGAGTGCAGAAGTACCTGATTTATATACACTGGAATTAATTCTTAAGGATGATAAAGGTGAAGTCAGAGAAATTGTTGTACAAAATATTGGATTTAGGAGTTTTGAATTAAAAGAAGGCTTAATGCTTATAAATGGAAAACGTATTGTTTTCAATGGTGTTAATCGTCATGAGTTTAGTTGTTACACAGGCAGAAGTATAACCAAAGAAGAAATGCTTTCTGATGTGATTACAATGAAACAAAATAATATCAATGCAGTTAGAACCTCACATTACCCCAATCAGGCTTACTTCTATGATTTATGTGATGAATACGGTTTGTATGTAATTGATGAGACCAATTTAGAAACCCATGGTACTTGGCAGACTGTAACCGGCTATAATGAATACACCCTTCCTGATGGTCATCCACAATGGCATGATATCTTATTAGATAGGGGTAATTCAATGCTTCAAAGGGATAAAAATCATCCAAGTGTAATTATCTGGTCCTGTGGTAACGAATCCTATGGTGGTAAGAACATATATGAATTATCAAGATTCTTTCATGAGGCGGATGACACCAGATTGGTGCATTATGAAGGGATACGACACGACAGAAGATATAATGATACCAGTGACATGGAAAGCCAAATGTATACCCCGGCAGAAGAAATCCGCCAATTCTTACAGGAGAATACTGAAAAACCTTTTATTTGCTGTGAGTATACCCACTCAATGGGTAATTCCAATGGAGCAATGTTTAAATATACGAAACTGGCTGAAGAAGAACCAAGATATCAGGGAGGCTTTATCTGGGATTATATTGATCAAGCTATTATTAAAAAAGACCGTTATGGAAAAGAATATTTTGCAGTAGGTGGAGATTTTGGCGATAGATCCTGTGATTTTAATTTCTGCACCAATGGTATTGTGTTTGCTGACAGAAAAGTAACACCTAAAATGCAGGAAGTTAAATTCCTCTATCAAGGCATATCTGTAGAACCTGACAAAGATAAGGTAGAGATTCATAATAAGAATCTTTTTGTAAATACTAGCAGGTATGATGGAAAGGTTACGTTAACAAGAAACGGAAGAATTATAGCAACTAAATCTTTTACAGCAGATGTAAAACCTTTGGAAAAGGCAGTCATTGAACTTCCTGTAAAAGAGCAGACCATTCCTGGTGAATATGGTGTGTTAGTTTCTTTTCATCTAAAAGAAGAAACCCTATGGGCAAAGGTTGGTCATGAGGTAGCCCATGGGCAATATGTCTATGAAGTCAAAGAAGTAATAAAAGAAGTGAAAGAAAATATTGAACCAATTCAAGTAGTTGTAAGTAATTTTAATATAGGAGTGAAAGGAAAAGACTTTCATGCTATGTTCTTAAGAAACCAACGAGGATTAATCTCTTATCGTTATGGCGGAAAGGAAATGATTTATGAAGCGCCAGTTCCTAACTTTTGGAGAGGACTCACAGACAATGATACTGGAAACAATTTGGCATTTAGAAGTGCCCAGTGGAAAGCAGCCAGTTTATATGGTACCATTAAAGATACCAAATGGGAAATACAGAAAGAGAAATTTATCATTCATTATAGATATGAGCTACCTACGAATCCTGCTTCTGAATGTATGCTTAGCTATACAGTTTTTGGTAATGGTAAAATTAAAGTTTCACTAGACTATGAAAAATCAGAAGGCTTAGCAGATATACCAGAATTTAGTGTTCTGATGAAAATGGATGCTTCTTATAATAGGGTATCTTGGTATGGAAATGGACCAGATGAAACCTATTGCGACAGGCAGATGGGAGCTAAATTAGGTCTATTTGAAGAGCAAATTAAAGATATACCACAGTATGTTACACCGCAGGAATATGGAAATAAAACTGGTGTTAGATATGCGAAAGTAACGGATGAAGCTGGAAGAGGTTTATTATTTAGTATGGAAGGGAACATTCCAATGGAATTTAGTGCAACACCTTATACACCTCACCAGCTGGATTTGGCAAAGCATGCTTATGAATTGCCCCAGATCCATGAAACTGTTATTAGAGCTTCATTAAAACAAATGGGTGTTGGCGGTGATGATAGTTGGGGTTCAAGAACTCATAAAGAATTCCTGATTAAGAATGAGAGTTTACACTTTGAATTTACAATGGAAGGAATTGTTTCATAATAAGAAAGGAAAGTAATCTATGAAAGAGTTTTTAAGACTATTCATAAGTGTTAATTTTTCTGAGGAAATGAAAGATACACTATATAACCTTGGGATAGAGTTAAAAAATCATATGCAGAAGGGCTATATCACCCATAGAGATAATTTTCACTTAACACTGGCCTTTATTGGCGAGACCAAAAGAGTTGAAGAGGTTATAGGTGCTATGGGTGACACTGCTAATATGAACTATTTGACTTCTTTTCAATTGACAACGAAAGGTGCTGGTCGATTTAAGGGCAGAGGAAAAGATATTTATTGGATTGGGATTGAAGAAAATGATATGCTAATCAGATTGAATAATCTGCTTGTAAAGGAGTTGACCAAGAGAGAATTTCAAATGGAAGAAAAAGCTTTTAAGCCTCATTTAACCATTGGCAGAGACATTGTATTAATGAATGATTATTCTTTTGATAACTTTGCCTTATTGGTACCTAAGTTAACTATAAAAGTGGATGCCATCCATCTTATGAAATCCCACAGAGTAGAGGGTAAATTAGTGTATACTACCATGTATTCAAAAAACCTAAAGGATAGTTTCATAGAGGACTAGAATCTTATCTATAAACAAGAAAGGACTGATCAAACAGCTTTCGTATACTGTTTGCAGTCCTTTCTTATTTGATACGTAAACCTTTTATCATGCTAGCAGGATTCTATTTTAGTGATGATGGTCCTCTGCAAGAGATTGTTCATAACTAAAATCCAGTAATCTATGATAATAAGAACCCAATTCATCAAAATTGAAACAATATTTGAATTTATCAACAGTGTTATCCTTGAAATATAGTACATACTTAAATTCTGGATGATCAGAATTTTCTAATACAAAGTCTTCTCCGCTATTTCTAAAAATTTCGAGAACATCATCTATATTAAAAGTCTGGGTATTCACTAGATTTATTATATCTCTTAAAAAACTATTATCCTTATTTTTCTCCCTAATGGTTAGAATGCCATCTTTTGAAAGGGTAAACTTAAATCTTTTATTGGGTAGAAGAGAATAGGAAAAGCCAGTTAAATAACCTGCCATATCTTCTGAAAATCCTGATAAATAGTCATTCATTCCATTCACATGATTAAATTCCGTGTGAAGTAAATGATTTAATAAATCCAAGTCATAATAAATACTAAAACTTTCATTATCTGTATAACCTAACTTAAGTATACCCTCATAAATAGTTGTTTCTACATTTTCCCTTAAGTTGGCCCATTGGTTTTTCTCTATCATGCCATGTCTCCTTATCTTGTCCTTGTATTATTTTCTATCGTTAAATATATAGGATTATGAGTAATTTATTTTGTTATATAGATTGGGTTACTAAAGGACATTTTAATATACTGGGATTAGGTTGTCAAATGCTGTTAGTCATAGTGTCATTGGTTTCTTTTAGTATAGTGTTATAAATTTACTGTATGGCACAATGTTCTGTGGGTTTTCTATGTGTTTTTCGTTAATAATCTAGAAGGAGAACTGAATAAAAGGCTTTCATCCTATGGATAGTATAAATCAATCAAATTATCTATTTCATTTGTCTTAAAAATAGTCTAGAATCGGATAAACCTTATATGCATATGATGTAAATAAGGAAAGGTAGGATACAGGTAAGTCATAATGTTAATCTCTAGAGACTTAGATGAATGGGGGACTATATGAAAATAAAACTAACGAAATATATAATGTTTGGTTTATTCCTTCTATTGCTTTTAAGATTATTAATAGGAAACGAATTCATACATAAGGAGGTTACCACAAACAATGCTATAGAAGGAATCACAGTAGAATTAGTTTATACTGGAGAAGATGAACTTATCCTAAAAGCCAAAAATGACCTTCTAAACAAGGTTAACAAAGAAAATGAGGATAAAAGAAGGAATGTATTTAAAGAAAATCCTAGAAAAAAATATATGGATTTATATCCAGATATGTTTGTTGAAGGGGTAAAGCCAATTATTTTACTGGAGGAAAAGAAAATGGCTTATCTTACTTTTGATGACGGGCCTAGTTACAATACTACTAAAATACTAAAAGTTCTGAAAGAATACAATGTGAAAGCCACTTTCTTTATATTGGGAAGTACCATAACAGAGGAAGGAAAAGAATGTCTAAAGACAATGGCTGAGGAAGGGCATGCAATTGGCATACACACTTATTCACATAAGCCTGAAAATATATATTCGTCAGTGGAAGCTTTCTTAGATGATTTTTATTTGGATTATCAGTTAATTTATGAAACAACCGGTGTTAAACCTAATATTTTTAGATTTCCTTGGGGCAGCGTAAATACATACAACAGAAGTATCAGAAGTGATTTAATAAAAGAAATGGAGAGAAGAGGATTTACCTATTATGACTGGAATGTGGATTCCAAAGATTCAGTTGGAAACCCTGATGAAAATAAAATAACCAGAAATATTGCAAAAGATCTGCCTAAATATAATAACCCTATCATATTACTGCATGATGCTTCTGTTAACAAACGTACAGTAAAAACCTTACCTTACATCATTCAAAAAATTAAAGAAGAAGGGTTTGATTTTGACACTCTGGACCATAGGGAACCTTTTCAGTTCTGAAATAGATAAAAAGAATCACTTTCTCTTTGTTGAAGCATATATTAGTAGGGAATAAGTGAAAGTAAAGTGCGAAAAATGAATTTAAATAATCTAAATGGGAAAGAACAAATTCTTAAACCTGATTTAGGCCATGATTTTAGTAAAAGTACGAAACATAGTAACATAAGAGTCTATCCAGCTCAAATGGATACGCAAGCTCTAGGGAAATTAAGAGTTAATGTAACAAGTGAAGTGGGATTTAGGCCTATACAAAATGCCAGAGTCAGTATATCTTATTCAGGAGATCCAGAATCAGCAGTGGAGGAGTTTACAACTGATGACTTAGGTCGTACAGGAGAGATAGAACTTCCTACACCTCCTCTTGAATATAGCTTGGATCAGAACATTTTTGAACAGCCCTATTCAAATTATACAGTGAGAGTTGCTGCTGACGGATTTAAAAATGTTGAAGTAAATGGTACAGAGCTGCTACCCGATGTTACAGCTATACAACCGATATCAATGGAGGCTGAGCCGGATACAACTGGTGAACAATTATATGTGATACCTCCACATACTTTATATGGTGATTATCCGCCTAAAATAGCAGAAGCAGAGATTAAACCCATAGAAGGCAGTGGTGAAATCGTACTTTTAAATGTTGTTATTCCAGAGTTTGTTATTGTTCACGATGGGCCACCCTCAGATTCCTCTGCCGCTAATTATTATGTGAGATATAGTGACTACATTAAAAATGTTGCTTCCAGTGAAATCTATGCAACCTGGCCAGCATCAACTATTACTGCCAATATTTTGGCAATTATGTCCTTTACATTAAATCGCGTGTTTACAGAGTGGTACAGAAATCAAGGTTATAATTTTACAATAACATCCTCCACAGCCTTTGATCATAAATGGATGAGAGGGCGAAATATCTACGATACGATCAGTACTGCTGTAGATCAGGTGTTTAATAATTACTTATCAAGGCCAAATGTAAAACAGCCTATTTTAACTCAATACTGTGATGGTAGAAATGTTACATGTCCGGGGTGGATGACCCAATGGGGGTCCAAAACCCTTGGAGACCAAGGAAGATCGGCCATAGAGATTCTAAGGAATTTCTATGGTTCCAATATGTTTATAAATTCTGCTGAACAGGTAGCAGGTGTTCCATCTTCCTGGCCTGGTGCCAATTTGACCAGTGGATCCAGAGGCGATAGTGTAAGGCAGATGCAGGAACAGTTAAATGCAATTGCAAAAGTTTATACTGTAATTCCAGCAATTGCAGTGGACGGTGTATTTGGTCCTCAAACAGAGGCAGCAGTTAGAGCCTTCCAGCAAGTATTTGGTCTGCCTTCCAATGGAATCGTGGATTTACCTACTTGGTATAGAATATCTCAGTTATATGTAGCAGTAACAAGAATAGCAGAGTTAAATTAATGAAAAGGCCGCCAATGGGCGGTCTTTTTCTTTACCTTTCATTTCACCTGGAATTACATGGATATTTATTCTAGACAATGGGTGTATCAGGCAAATCCCATGAAAGGTAATAATTGTTTTATTAAATAAGCTAATAAATAACTTTAAATTAAATGATAAATGATAGGATGTAATTTTTTTGAGGTAAGATTTTTTGAGTTGCATATATATTCATTGATTTGGTGGCAAAATTAATATGTAATAATGTGTAATTTATTATAAACTAATAATAACTAGTGTTATATAAATATTTCACTTGATTATTTTTGAAATATAATTTATAATTATTTAAAAATATGAATAATAATTACATTTAATAAAAAAATAAAATGCTTGTAATTTCATTAGAGATGTGATAGAATTTTAGCAATTTGGGTACCTGTAGGCTGAAATTTTGGAGAAGTATATGAAATGTAATTTGCGTATACCTCTTTTTTTACGGGCAAATTAAGGATAGACCATGTATTATATAATTTTTTGAAAGGAACAGGAGGAAGTTATGAAAGCTTATCTAATACTAGAAGACGGTAATGTTTTTACAGGAATAAGCATTGGGCAGGCAAGGGATGTGATTAGTGAAATTGTGTTTAACACCTCAATGTCAGGATATTTAGAGGTGCTTACTGATCCATCATATGCAGGACAAGCAGTGGTTATGACGTATCCATTAATCGGTAACTATGGAATCTGTTTTGATGATATGGAATCTAAGAGACCATGGGTGGATGGATATATCGTTAGGGAAATCGCAAGACGTCCAAGTAACTTCCGAAGCGAAGAATCGATTGGGGACTTTTTAGCTAAATGGGAAATACCAGGAATAGCAGGAATTGATACTAGAGCACTCACTAAAGTATTAAGAGAAAAAGGTACTATGAATGGTATGATTACAACAAGAGAAGACTTTGTTCTTGCTGATGTAATCCGTGAGTTAAAGAATCATAAAGTAGAAAAAGTAGTAGAAAAAGTAACCTGTCAAGAAAAGAAGACGTTTCTATCAAAGGATTATAAACCTACGGATGCGGATTTGGCAAGGAGTGGTTTAAAGGTTAATCCTTATAAAATGGGCAATTTTAAAGTAGCACTTTTAGATTATGGCTCAAAAGATAATATTACCGACTGTTTATTAAAACGAGGTTGTGATGTTACAGTATATCCAGCATTAACCAAAGCGGATGAAATCATTGGTGATAAACCCGATGGAATTATGTTATCCAACGGACCTGGAGATCCAAAAGAGTGTGTAGAAATTATAGAAGAAATTAAGAAGATGTATCATAGTAATATACCTATTTTTGCAATCTGTTTAGGACATCAGCTTATGGCATTAGCCAATGGAGCTGACACCCAGAAGATGAAGTATGGTCATAGAGGTGCAAACCATCCAGTAAAAGATTTAAATACCGGAAGAGTATATATTTCCTCCCAGAATCACGGGTATGTAGTGGAAGATGGAACAATGCGTGAAGAAATTGCTGAAAAAAGTTTCGTAAATGCAAATGATGGAACCATTGAAGGTTATCACTACTTAGGAAAGAATATCTTTACCGTACAGTTTCATCCTGAGGCTTGTGCAGGCCCACAGGATTCTGAGTTTCTATTTGATGAGTTTATGCAGATGATGGAGGTACAAGGATGCCAAAAATAGATGATATTAAAAAAGTATTAGTAATTGGTTCAGGACCCATAATTATCGGTCAGGCAGCAGAATTTGATTATGCTGGTACACAGGCTTGCCGTTCTTTAAAAGAAGAAGGTGTAGAGGTTGTATTAGTTAATTCCAATCCAGCTACTATTATGACAGACAAAGATATTGCTGATATTGTTTATATAGAACCACTTACACCGGATGTTGTAAAAAAGATAATTTTAAAGGAGAAACCTGATAGTGTACTTCCAACCCTTGGTGGCCAGGCAGCTCTTAATATAGCAATGGAATTAGAAGAATCCGGATTCCTA
>DALYNO010000066.1:8894-11855 GCA_031975295.1 Anaerocolumna sp.
CAGAAACAATCAAAAAAGCAGAAGATAGATTAGAATTTAAACTTACCATGGAAAAAATCGGTGAGCCTTGTGCGGCTAGTACAGTAGTTACAACTGTTTCAGAGGCAGTAGCTTTTGCACAGACTATTGGTTATCCGGTAGTTGTTCGTCCTGCTTATACCCTTGGCGGTAGCGGTGGTGGTATTGCTGCCAGTGAAGAACAGTTAAAAGAAATTTGTTCCAATGGTCTTAGACTTAGCCGTGTAGGACAATGCTTAATTGAAAGATGTATTGCTGGTTGGAAAGAAATAGAATATGAAGTAATGCGTGATAAACAAGGTAACTGCATTACGGTTTGTAATATGGAAAACATTGATCCTGTAGGTGTACATACAGGGGATAGTATTGTAGTAGCTCCTTCCCAGACACTTTCTGATAAGGAATACCAAATGCTTAGAAGTTCTGCTTTAAATATTATTACTGAATTAAATATTACTGGTGGATGTAATGTACAATATGCACTTCATCCGGATACATTTGAATACTGTGTGATTGAAGTAAATCCAAGAGTTAGCCGTTCTTCTGCTTTGGCTTCCAAGGCTACAGGATACCCTATTGCAAAAGTAGCAGCCAAAATCGCACTAGGTTATAATTTAGATGAAATTCAAAACACCATAACAGGTAAAACTTACGCAAGTTTTGAACCTGCTCTAGACTACGTGGTTGTTAAAATACCTAAGTGGCCTTTCGATAAATTCATAATGGCAAAAAGAACCCTAACTACTCAGATGAAAGCAACTGGTGAAGTTATGAGTATCTGCACTAATTTTGAAGGGGCATTAATGAAAGCCTTAAGATCTTTGGAGCAGAATATTTATAGTTTAAATTACGGTGGTTACGCAGAGAATACAGTAGATGATATTAGGGAAAAATTGCACCAAATAGATGATAGACGTTTGTTTGTAGTTGCAGAAGCCATCCGTAAAGGAATCTCCTTTGATGAAATTCATGCTATAACAAAAATTGATAAATGGTTTTTAGATAAAATTGCAATCCTGGTGGAAATGGAACAGGATTTAAAGAGTAAACCATTAACTTATGATCTAATAGCAGAAGCGAAGAAATTAGAGTTTCCTGATAGGGTAATTGCTGAACTTAGCGGCAAATCCCTGGAAGAAATTAAGAAGTTAAGAAAAGAAGAATATAAAATAGCCGCAGCTTATAAAATGGTTGATACTTGTGCTGCAGAATTTGAGGCTACTACACCTTATTACTACTCTTGTTTTGGCAGTGCAAATGAAGTAGACCCGGTTAAAACCAAAAAGAAAGTTATGGTGCTAGGTTCAGGTCCAATCAGAATTGGTCAGGGTATTGAATTTGATTATTGCTCTGTACACAGTGTTTGGGCACTTAGAAAAGCAGGATATGAAACAATCATCGTTAATAATAATCCAGAAACTGTAAGTACGGATTTTGATATTGCAGATAAACTATATTTTGAACCATTAACACCAGAAGATGTGGAAAGTATTGTGGATCTTGAGCAACCAGATGGTGCAGTGGTACAGTTTGGTGGACAGACAGCAATTAAGCTAACAGAAGCCTTACTAAAAATGGGCGTGCCTATTCTTGGAACTTCCGCTGAAAATGTAGACGCAGCCGAGGATAGGGAATTATTTGATGCAATCTTGGAAGAATGCTGTATTCCAAGACCCGCTGGTAAAACTGTTTACACCACAGAAGAAGCAATAGCAGTAGCAAAAGAATTAGGATATCCAGTTCTTGTTAGACCATCTTATGTACTTGGTGGACAGGGTATGCAAATTGCAATATCTGATGATGATATTAGAGAATTCATGGATATCATTAATTTAAATGTGCAAGAACATCCTATACTTGTTGATAAATACCTTATGGGAAAAGAAGTTGAAGTAGATGCAGTGTGTGACGGCGAAGACATTCTAATACCAGGAATTATGGAGCATGTAGAGAGAGCAGGTATCCATTCTGGAGATAGTATTTCCGTATATCCTGCCCAAAGTATAACAGACAAAATCGCTAATGTAATTGTTGATTACACAAGAAAACTTGCTAAATCCCTTCATGTAATTGGTTTAATCAATATTCAGTTTATTGTATATCAAGACGAGGTATATGTTATAGAAGTAAATCCTCGTTCCAGCAGAACAGTACCTTATATTAGTAAAGTAACAGGAATACCAATTGTATCCTTGGCATCTAATGTAATTCTGGGAGCTAAAGTCAAAGATTTAGGATATGGTACAGGGCTTGCTAAAAACGCAGACTATATTGCAATTAAAATGCCAGTATTTTCCTTCGAAAAATTATATGGAGCAGATATCAGCCTTGGACCAGAAATGAAATCAACGGGTGAATGCTTGGGAATTGCTAAAACCTTTAATGAAGCTTTATACAAAGCCTTCCTTGGAGCTGGAATCAACCTTCCTAAACATAAGAAGATGATAATGACAGTGAAAGATGCAGATAAGTTAGAAGCGGTAGAAGTAGGGAAAAGATTTAGGAATCTTGGCTATGAAATCTATGCAACCAGAAGTACGGCCAAATTCTTAAATGAAAATGGAGTAGAAGCAATACCAGTTAATAAACTGGACAATGAAGCACCAACTATTATCGATTTAATTATGGGTCATGAAATAGACTTGGTAATAGATACTCCAACACAGGGAAGGGATAAGTCCAGAGATGGTTTCTTAATCAGAAGAACCTCTATAGAAAATGGCGTAACCTGCCTAACCTCCTTAGACACAGCGAATGCCTTATTGACAAGTCTTGAAAATGGAAGTATGGATAATCTCTCATTAATAGATATAGCAAAAGTTGAATAGGATTTAGTTAGACTTAAAACAGGGATCGTCGCATTTCATTATGCGGCGATCTTTTATTATACCGGGTTATCATTCTTAAGGCCATCTCAACAGGCAGGGAGTTTTATTTGTACTT
>DALYNO010000067.1:0-11827 GCA_031975295.1 Anaerocolumna sp.
CGTTGGAGCAGTATTATTTATAGGTTCAGCTGTTGGAAAAGTTCCGATGGAACGAGTAGTAAAAGCCACATTACCTTTTTATCTATGTATGATTATTACACTTTTACTTATCACATTTATACCAGCAATCAGTTTGCTTCTTCCAAATATATTAGGTTAGTTTATTATGGAGTACAAATTTACATATAAAAATACAGCCAATGATTTTTGGCTATTGTCAATTTATTTTATGTATGGATCAATAGTTGGTATATGCAATCTTATTTTTACTACAGCTATGATTTTACTCTCAATAAAATCCTGGGAGAATGTGAGTGTTTTACTTAAAGTTATCTTAATCCTAGCGTGTATACTTTTTCCAATCATGCAACCCTTGGGAATCTATATAAGAGCAAAGCGGCAGGCTGCTAAATCAAGACAGATAGTTATTTGTTTTAATGATTTGGGCATACAGGTAAAAAGCGAAAACGAAAAGTCTGAAATTAAATGGAACAGTATAAAAAGAGTATCTAAAAAGCCTTCCATGATAGTAGTTTTTTCAACGACGACACACGGCTTCATAGTAACGAATAAAGTATTAGGTGGTCTCAGAGAAGAATTTTATCAATATGTAATATCAAAAATGAATAGAGTATAAATAATCGCAGAAAGCCGTGAAACTCGGCTTTTTTGTGTTTGCTAAATTTGATATAATAAAATAAAACGTATTAAATCAGAGAAGGAATATTACATATGGGGTTTAAAGTACACAGTACGAGAGCATATAAGAAATGGATATCTTTATCAATAAATAAGCGGAATGGTATATTCACTGGTATTATATTTATTATTATTTCAATATCGGTGGGGTTTTGTTTTTGGGTGGTCAATTTTACGATTCGAGACTTTAAAATTATATTAGAAGAAAATGCGAAGAGCAGTGATTTTATGGATTGTATGGAAGAAGAAAGTCGTTGTTTTGAAGATTATATCAAACATCCCAGTGAAGAAAGAAGGATTGCAATGGAGATGTCTTTTGAAGAAACTAGGAAATCCGTAATTGCGTTACCATTTTCATATAACTCCATGAGTGTCCAAAGATATGCAAAGACTTGGTCAATTAAAAATAGTTACGACACTTATATCATAAAAAGAGATAATATCTTACATATGAGTGAAGAAAATAAATCTTATATACAGGAATTATATATGGTATATGATATTCAAACAAATTTGCAATATTATGCAAGAAGTCTTATTCTATTGACACAGGATGATGGAAAAAGTGTTTACCTTAAGAGTGTTGATAGTATAAAAAGACTTCCTCTCATTATTGTATTTACAGGTGGAATATCATTTATTATTATGATTAGTTTATCCAGTGAGATGAATAAAACCCTCATATTTCCAATTATGAAGTTGGTTAATAGTTCTAAAGAAATATCCTCTAATAATTTTTATGTGGAAGATATCCAAGCTGATTACCAGGATGAAATGGGAGAATTGATTGCTGCATTTAATAAAATGAAAAATACGACAAGAGAGTATATTATTACATTAGAAGAAAAAAGAAATATGGCAGAATTATTACATAAAGAAGAATTAGAAAAAATACAAGCGGAAAAAAATTTAGAATCGGCCAATTTAGAGCTGCTAAAAAGTCAAATTAATCCTCATTTTTTATTTAATACATTAAATGTGATTGGTGGTATGGCAAAACTAGAGGACGCAGTTACAACTGAAAAAATGATACGAGCCTTAAGTACGATTTTTCGATATAATCTTAAAAATCAACAAAACGAAGTTGTGCTATCTATGGAAATAAAAGTTATCACAGATTATTTGTTTCTACAGCAAATGCGTTTTGGCAGTCGGTTTCAATTTGGTATACATTGTAATGTGGACATGGATACAGTTATAGTACCAACTTTTACATTTCAACCATTGATAGAGAATGCAATTATACATGGAATATCTAAAAAAGAGGAAGGAGGAAGAATAGATATTTATATAAAATTAATTAAAAATAATTTAGTCGTTAATATTGTAGATACCGGTGTTGGTATGTCAAAGCAGGAATTATATACATTAAGGTCAGAATTTAAAAAGGGACAGAATGGTAAGTTAGGTATAGGTCTTGGAAATATATTTAAAAGAGTACATGGTATGTATGATAAAGGCAAAATAGATTTGTATAGCAGACATGATAAAGGTACCATTGTCAAATTGATAATACCTCAAGTAGAAGAGGAGGAATAGGATGTATCAAGTACTAATTGCAGATGATGAGCCTATTGAAAGGGCGGTATTATGTAAGGTACTAAACACAAGATTTGATAAACTCATAGAAATAACCCAGGCTGTAAATGGCAGAGAAGCAATGGAATTATATGAGTTACGTAAATTTCATATTATTTTTATGGATATTGAAATGCCTGGAATTAATGGAATTGAATCTGCAGAAATAATTAGAAAACAGGATAAAGATTGTCATATTATCTTTTTGACCGCTTATGATGACTTTAATTATGCGCGCAAAGCAATAACAGTAAAAGCTTTGAATTATTTGCTAAAACCTGCTTCTGAAGAGGAAATAATTACATCTGTAGAAGAAGCTTTTAAAATAATAGAAGAGAGAAAATCAAGTAACAGCAAAAAAATATTGGATAAGGAAGAGGTCCTATCCCAATATGACACATTAGACAATATTCGTATTAATATCGTAAAAGAAGAAATCATACATTATATTCAAGAGCACTATATTGAAGAAATATCGACTCAGGATGCGGCAGAGGCAATGAACTACTCAAATGCTTATTTTTGTAAATTATTTAAGCAAGGGTTTAATACTAGTTTTACGACATATTTAACTGAATATAGGATAGAAAAAGCGAAAGAACTGCTAAAGGACATTTCAATAAATGTAAAAGAAATAAGTGATAAGGTGGGGTATAAGGATTCCAATTATTTTGCTAAAGTATTCAAGCGTGTTATGGGTGTTACCCCAAGTGAGTATCGTATATTAGTACTGGGAAAATAGTAGAATAGAGGTTGAAATGAAAAAAATACTGGTAATGATGATATGTTTTGTACTTATATTCACCGTAATACCCAAAATAATCAGGATGAAAAGACATGAGCAGGAACCAGAATTTGTATTAACTTATGCAGAAAATCAACCGGAAGATTATCCGACTACTTTGGGTGGCTATAAGTTTGCTGAATTGGTTGCTGAAAAAACAGATGGAAGAATCAAGATAATAGTACAAGCAGATGGAATACTAGGTGATGAGAGAACTGTTATTAAGCAAATCATGTTTGGAGGAATTGATTTCGCCAGAGTATCACTGACTACATTATCTGATACTATTCCCAAATTAAATGTATTACAGCTTCCGTATTTATATACCAGCTCTATGCATATGTGGAATGTATTAGAAGGTGATATAGGAGATGAATTTTTAAGCTCCTTTCAGGGGACAGATATTGTTGCATTATCCTGGTATGATGCAGGAGCGAGAAGTTTTTATAGTAGTAAACAAATAAGAACGTTAGAAGATTTAAAAGGCTTAAGAATACGAGTGCAGGAGTCAGAACTTATGACTAGAATGATAGAAGAATTAGGTGCTACAGCTGTACCAATGGTATATGATGATGTATATTCAGCCCTTGAGACCGGAAAGATAGACGCTGCTGAAAATAATTGGCCCTCCTATGAAGCAACTGGTCACTATTTGGTGTCAAAAAACTTTACGCTAGATGAGCATTGTCGCATACCAGAGGTTCAAGTGTGTGGACAGTCTACTTGGAGTAAGTTATCAGAAGAAGATCAGAATATAATACTTGAGTGTGCCAGAGAGTCAGCCATATATGAAAGAAATTTGTGGCTAAAAAAAGAAAAAGAATCAGAAAAGATTGCATTAGAAAATGGAGTGAAAATAGTAAACTTAACAGAGCTAGAAAAAAGTAGATTTCGTGAAGCTGTGATAGATGTATATGAAGAGTTTTGCAGTGAATATATGGATATAGTTGAGAAGATTATTGCAGTGGACAAATAATAACTTTATGGGAGGCAGATATGTTCTTTTATCATAAAAATGCAAATCCAACACCATGTGAAGAGGGTGTTACCAGGAGAATTCTCTCCTATACAAATGATTTAATGATGTGTGAAATTACCTTTAAAAAAGGTGCTAAAGGGAATATGCATTCCCATCCCCATTTGCAGATAACATATATTGTGAAGGGAAGTTTTTTGTTTACAATCGATGGAGAAACAAAAGAGGTAAAGGCAGGGGACAGCCTGTACATGCCGTCTGATTCTGTCCATGGAACAGTAGCTCTTGAAGATAGTGTATTGGTGGATGTATTTAGCCCAATGAGAGAGGATTTTCTATAAAGAACATAATTAAATGATAAGGAGGGGTATGGAAAATATATAAAGAAAAAACATATGCAATAAGATATTTATTGACAAAAACAGTCAATCATGCTAAAGTGTTACTTAATTATTACGTTAAGGCGATGAAGAGAAAGAGTATATACATACCCCACACAGAGAAAAGATGGCTGGTGAAAATCTTTTGGAAAGGTGTATAGAAGCAGTCCTAGAGCTATGACCCGAACAGAGCAAATGTAAGTCCAAGTAGGTATCATCGGTATTCCACCGTTATCTGGAATTAGCATAGGATTATGTTAAGTTAAGTGCAGAGTTTATTTCTCTGAAATTAGGTGGTAACACGGACGTTACGTTCGCCCTAAGTCGGTTTATTCGGCTTAGGGCTTTTTTTTTGCTCCCTGTTATCTATGCCAGGTCGTGGGTAAGTCTTGTAATGATATATTTAAGAAAATAATATGGAGAGGTGATGTATGTTTACAAATTTTAATGGATTTATTAATTGGTTTAATGGACTTGTATGGGGGTTACCACTCATAATTTTAATTATGCTAGTTGGCATTTACTTAACAATAAGACTCAAAGTGTTGCAAATAATTCACTTACCGAAAGCATTGAAGTTTATGGTGTTAAATGAAGAGGGTGGAACTGGAGAAGTAACTAGTTTTGCAGCATTATGTACAGCTTTATCAGCAACGATTGGTACAGGAAATATTGTAGGTGTAGCGACTGCCATTGTTGCAGGTGGACCGGGTGCCCTTTTTTGGATGCTAGTTGCAGCTTTCTTTGGTATGGCTACCAAATTTGCCGAGGGCGTTTTGGCAATAAAATTCAGACATATTAATGAAGATGGACATGTGTTAGGCGGGCCATTTTATTATATAGAAAAAGGTATGGGTATTAAGTTTAAATGGTTGGCAAAACTATTTGCTTTTTTTGGTGCTTGTGCAGGTCTACTCGGTATTGGTACTTTTACCCAAGTTAATGGGATTACCTCAGCTGTAAGCAACTTTTTTAGTTCTGAGACTGTTAAAACCTATCACATACTTGGACAGAATTATACGATTGCTACAATCATAACTGGCATCGTTGTTACTGTATGTGTAGGACTTGTTTTGATTGGCGGAATAAAGAGAATATCAGGATTTGCTCAAATAGTGGTACCTTTTATGGCGATTGCTTATGTAGTGATTTGCTTTATATTGTTAATCAATAACGTAGATAAAATTCCTGGAGCACTCAAAGAAATTATCGAAGGAGCCTTTGGAATCAGGCCTATTGCAGGTGGTGTATTAGGTTCCATCTTAATGTCTATGCAAAAAGGTATCGCAAGGGGAATTTTCTCTAACGAATCAGGCCTTGGTAGTGCGCCAATTGCTGCTGCAGCTGCTCAAACACATGAGCCAGTTAGACAAGGGTTGGTGTCAATGACTGGTACTTTCATAGATACCATTATCATATGCACAATGACCGGACTATGTATCGTTATAACAGGGGCATGGGATATGGGATTAGAAGGCGTAGCAGTTACCACAAAAGCATTTCAGTCAGGTTTACCTTTTTCTCCGTGGGTTGCTTCCTTTTTATTAATGATTTGCCTTATCTTTTTTGCGTTCACAACAATTATAGGCTGGAATTATTATAGCGAACGTTGTTTAGAGTATTTGGTAAATGGAAAAGAAAAACCTGTTGTCATATACAGATGGTTGTACATTTTAGCTGTTTTCCTTGGACCATATATGACCATTGGATCAGTTTGGGTAATTGCTGATATTTTTAATGGTTTAATGGCATTTCCTAATCTTGTAGCTTTATTGGCACTTAGCGGGGTAATTATAGCTGAGTCAAAAGATTATTTTAAAAGACTTTCCTCTAAACAATAATGAAAATACTGTTGTCGTGTTTTCTGCTGTAAAATATGCTATACTATATACAACAGTAATAATTGGAGGTGGAATAGTGATTCAAAATTATACAGATTTTTTGGAGACACTTCATAAAGCAGGTTTCTCTATGGGTGGAGGAAATAATGAAGGAATATATTCTGTAATTTCCTGGAACTGGAATGAAGCACCACCATATGAAACTGAAGTGCGCTGGCATACAGGAGACAGAGAGACAGACCCATGGGAATGGCGTATGCGTGTATTAGAAGAAAACAATGGTGAAATAGCCTATGCTAAATTATTCTTTAAAAAGAGTGGTTATATTACCAAGGAATGGTATCCGTTTTTTTTAGCTGCAAGAAGAAAAGGTAAAGATTTTGAAGAAGAATATGAAGAAGGCACAATCAGCCATTTTGCTAAAAGAATTTATGAATTAGTATCTGAAAATGATAGAATGCCATTACATGTAATCAAACAGATGGGGGGATTTACCAAAGAGGATGGTTCCAAGTTTGATAGGGCTATGGTAGAATTACAGACAAAAATGTATCTTACTATGTGTGGAAGGCAGCAAAAAATATCTAAAATGGGAGAGGAATACGGATGGTCCTCAACTGTATTTTGTACCACAGAGAGCTTCTTTGGAGAAGAAATATTTTTGGCAGCATCAGATATTGGTGAACAGGAAGGAATTGCAAAGATAACTGAGCAAATTCTACGTTTCAATCCGAATGCAGAAAGTAAAAAAATTAATAAATTTATAAAGGGATAAAACCCAGGTTATCAGAAGGATATATATTGTTATAGTTCTAATACCGTAATTCTGTTGTTTGAGAATTACGGTATTTTGATGTATTGAGTATTCTATAGTATTAGTAAGTATCTGGCAGTAGATTTTTTGTAAGAGGTATATTCTTTTCCAAAAGTTATTTCCAGATATTTTTCCTCCTCCTTAATCTGTAAGTGTAGTAATATAATGCAGAGTAAGAGTAAAAGCAGTTGTAAAAGATTACAAAATAATAAAGTAAAACCAATATAAAATAAGTTAAAACCAAGAAATGCAGGATTACGGCTATACCTATAAATACCATGGGTTGTTAAAATCGTTTTCTGTGAAGGATCTATACCGGCTCTCCAGTTATTCTTCATAGTGACCATAGCCAAAATAAATACACAGATACCAGCAAAGCCAATTATAACACCCATAATACGAACTGCCTCTGCATGAAATAATAATTGTAGTTTGTCTTGCGTTACAATGCTTATCATTTGTGCGACAGCCATAAAATAAGTAGCAATTTTTAAAAGTTTTTCTATGGCTTTGGTGCGTTTTGGTTTAGTTCCCCGGCCAAGTCTGTCGGTTGTTATACCCTGCCGCCTTTGTAGTATCATTTTGATAAAATAACTGCTATAAAAAAGTAATAGAATTAGAATTCCCAGGATTGTATATTTCATATGGTATCTCCTTTATATATGAATGATTGAGCATATGTTCATATGTTATTTTAAACCATAAGGTATATTTTGTCAATAGTAATTCAATGAACTAAAATTGTTAAATTATTATAAAATTGTAAATTTATATTGTAAATCTTCTTAATAATTGTTAAAATAATGTAATAAAATTAATATTTACGTAACAAATAACATTGTTATTGGAGGATTCATGTTTAAAATAAATAAATTAACAACATTTTTGATTGTTGGAGCCCTTGCATTTATAGGAAAAGCAGCTGTAGTACAAGCTTCGGAAACACCTGTAGCGGGTATTGCCATAGTACTGGATGAATTTTATAATAACGCTGATGCTACTGATGAAGTAGCAGTCAATAATTTGCTGGAAGAAATAAAAATACAGAACAGCTTGGCTTTTGCAGATGTATCAAATTATGTTAACATAAGAGACAAAGCAAGTGAAGAAGGCGAAATAGTCGGTAAATTATATGATAATGCAGTAGCTACGATTCTAGATAAAGAGGATGGTTGGTATAAGATAAAATCAGGATCAGTTACTGGGTATATAAAAGGTGAGTTTTTAGTTACAGGAGAAAAAGCAGTTTCTATTGCTAAAGAAGTAGGAAATAGAATCGCAGTAGTAAATACAACTACCCTTAAGGTTAGAAAAGAAGCTTCTACAGATTCAATTGTATTAACTTTAATTGCTATAGGTGATGATTTAAAAGTTACAAAGGAATTAGACGGTTGGGTTGAAGTTCAGTTAGAAGAGAATTCATTTGGATACGTTTCTATGGATTATGTTATACTTCAGACTAGTTATGAAGAAGCAGTTTCTATTGAAGAGGAACAACAGCGACTTGCTGAAGAAGAAGCTAATCTCCAATCTCAAAATGCTTCTAATGTTACTTCTGGTAATAGCGCTTCGTCAGGTTCTTATAATATATCAGGTTCAACAGGAAATAGTATAAGTGATTATGCTATACAGTTTATAGGCAATCCATATGTATGGGGAGGTACCAGTCTGACAAATGGTGCCGACTGTTCAGGTTTTACCCAATCTGTATTAAGGCATTTTGGCATAAGTATACCAAGAACCTCTAGGTCCCAAGCAACTGGTGGAACAAGAGTATCTCTTGAAAATATTAGACCAGGTGATTTACTGTTTTATGCACAAGGTGGTACAATTAATCATGTAGCAATTTATATTGGTAATGGTAAGATTGTGGCTGCAAGTACTCCTGCAACAGGTATAAGAATATCAAACTATAATTATAGAACGCCTGTTAAGGCAGTAAGATATAATTAGTTAAATCTTAATAAGTATTTATGATTAAGAAAGGGATTTAAACAGCATGCATAATTGTCTGTTTAAATCCTTTTTCCTTTTATGCATTATTTAAATCAGTAAACCAGCCCTTATTAGAAGTTTATTAAAACTGTATTCTAACATGGGTATTTTCGTAGGAGTATTAGCCCAGCAAACCTAAAAACGGTTAAATCTACAACTGAAAAGTTGCAGATTTAACCGTTTTAATAACTTTTTATTATGATTCTGAAGGTTGTGCTTCGTCCGTTGTTTTGGTAGCTTTATCCCCAACATCGCTGCAGTCACAATCACAATCGCAGTCATCATCATCATCGAAATCATCATCAAAGTCGTCATCAAAATCTTCTAAGTAATCAGGTGTCAAATATCTATATACTGCATAAGCAATACCTGCAACAGCAGCAATGGCACCGATTATTGCTAATATGGTAAAGATACAATGGCTTGTCTTCTTTTCTTCAACTTCTTTTCTGTGTAATAAATCACCCAGTTTAGCTACATTTAGAAAATCTTCTAGTTTAGTATTCATTATAACACATCCTTTCTGAGTAAATAAGTTCTATCCTATTATACCACGATATGAGTGTTTTTACTATAGAATTTCTGGAAAATGTATGTAATTACTAAATTTTAATAAGTTTTGCAAAGGAAGAAAGCATTTTTTTAATTCCTGCTTTTTCAAAATCAACAGTTACTTCATAATCTTTTCCAGCGGAATTGATATTTGTAACAATTCCTGAACCAAACTTAACGTGAGAAACTGTATCACCAATGGCATAATCTAAGGTACCAAGATTTTTTCCTTCAAAATTCTTTGGAGCTGAATCAGCATATGGCTTTTGAAAAATTACATCATTTAATCTGTTGTGGCTTGATGGTAATCCAGGCCTATTTGAAGTGATGTTTGAAGACCCAGAAGTAAGGCCATTGGGTCTTAAGCGGTCATTACTTGACTGCGTTAAGCTGGAGTAGGAATTACTTTTAAAAGGATTTGTCTTATTGGGATTTCGTTCCATGGTCAAAAGATATCGAGGGATTTCTTTAATAAACCTTGATGGACGATTATACTGCGTCTCACCCCTAATCATACGCTGCGCTGCAGCACTCATACCAAGTTTCTTCATGGCTCTTGTAATTCCAACATAACAAAGACGTCGTTCTTCCTCAATCTCTGTCTCTGGATCATCTGCATGGATGGACATATAACTTGGAAAGATTCCATCCTCCATACCGCATAAGTACACATATGGAAATTCAAGACCTTTGGCACTGTGGAGAGTCATAAGGACTACTACATCAGAATCTTCAGTGAGATTATCAATATCTGCAACCAAAGCCACCTCTTCTAAAAATTCACTAAGAGTTGGAGGTTCTGTGGCATTTTCTTCAAAAGCGGCTATCTTACTTTTTAACTCGCCAATAATTTCTATTCTGTCCTCAGCACTTTCACTGTCTTGTTCCTCTAAGTCCCTAATATAATTTGTTGCATCTAGAATTTCTTCCAGTAAGTCACTTAAAGAGTAAGCAGGATTATGGAGGTTGGATTTTAATACTTCCACTAAACTTACAAAAGAGGATATTTTGGGTACAGCTCGTCCAAGTGTTGGAATATATTCCGCTTGTTTTAAAGCTTGATAAAAGCTAATACCATTTTTTAAGGCATAGTCATCAATTTTATCTATTGAAGCTAGTCCAATCCCTCTTTTGGGAATATTAATAATTCGCTTTACAGCCAGGTTATCCAGTCCGTTATCTATGGTTTTAAGGTAAGCAAGTAAATCCTTTATTTCTTTTCTGGCATAGAAGTTAATACTTCCTATGATTTTGTAAGGAATATTTCTAACAATTAATTTTTCTTCAAATATACGGGCTTGTGCATTTGTTCTATAAAGAATAGCAAAGTCCTGATAGGTAGCTTCATTGGAAGAAACTACGTTTGATATCTCAGTTACAATACTTTCAGCCTCTTCGTAATCATGATCAAACTGGATGAAGGAAATGGGATCCCCCTCAGGATTATCTGTCCATAAAGATTTATCTTTTCTCCCTACATTATTACTGATAACTTCATTGGCAGCTTCTAAAATTCTCTTAGTGGAACGGTAATTCTGCTCTAATTTAATCACTTTCGAACCAGGATATTCCTTTTCAAAGTTGAGAATATTATAGATATTAGCACCTCTGAATTTGTAAATGGATTGATCATCATCCCCTACCACACATAGGTTATGCTCATACTCTCCATCCTCATTTAGTCCATTCGCAAGTAAGCTAATAAGCTTAAACTGGGCTGTATTGGTATCCTGATATTCATCTACCATTATATAACGAAAGCGCTTTTGATAATAGGTTAAAGCCTCTTTGCTTGTCTGGAATAATTCAATGGTTTTAAATATCAAATCATCGAAATCAAGTGCATTATTAGCATGTAGTCTTTTTTGATATTCTTTATATGCTGCGGCATATTTTTGTTTATTAAAGTCACCAATTGCATTTAATTCATATTCTTCTGGTGTAATAAGCTCATCTTTAGCAGAGGATATCACAGATAATAGACTTCTCTCTTTATAGGTCTTGGTATCCAGCTGCAGATATTTACATACCTCTCTCATTAGAGACTTCTGGTCATCAGTATCGTAAATGGTAAAACTTCTGTCATATCCTATTTGCTCAATCCATCTTCTTAAGATTTTAACGCAAGTAGAGTGGAAAGTACTGACCCATATATTTTCTGCCCCGTACCCAACTATTTTATCTACACGTTCCTGCATTTCTTTAGCT
>DALYNO010000068.1:0-11647 GCA_031975295.1 Anaerocolumna sp.
TTCGTTAATTTAAAAACTAATATAAGGTGGTAAATATGCTAAATAATACAGAACTAATGAAGGATCAAGAATATACTGAAAATTCTAAAACCAGTAAACATAGTGAAAAGAAAAACATTTTTTCCTTATTAACTCCTAAGGCCTGTGTGGGATTTTTACACAATCACTGTACCATAAGGCAGGGAATTGAAAAACTAAGGTATTATGGATATACTGCTATTCCAGTTATTTCAGATAATGGAGATTACATAGGAACTGTTAGTGAAGGAGATTTTTTAAGGCACATTATTGAAACAAACACCTATTCAATTGAGTTGCAGGAGAAGTGTTCCATATCTGAAATTATTCGACAAGATTGGAATCCTGCTGTTAAGATTGATACAACAATGGATGAATTACTCCTTCGGGTAATGGAGCAAAACTTTATACCTGTTATAGATGACCGTGATAAATTTGTTGGTATTATAACAAGAAAAGATGTAATGAAATACTATTATAATATACTTAATATTTGAGTCAAAGATATCCATAAGGTATATCAATATGATGGATCTATATGCAGATAAAGTCTATATGATGATAAGGTCTATTGTAGATAAAGTCTATAAGCAGATAAAGTCTATAGGCAGATAAAGTCTATATGCAGATAAAGTCTATATGCAGATAAGGTCTATTGTAGATAAAGTCTATAAGCAGATAAAGTCTATAAGCAGATAAAGTCTAAAGGCAGATAAAGTCTATACGCAGGTAAAGTCTACATGCAGTTATTAAATTATATATAAGATTTAAAAAGGCAATGATAATTCTATTCAGTAGAAGAATCATTGCCTTAATAAATTGATACATGATAATAAATAAGTTTCGATATATAACTACTCTTTTGTACTTCTCTTTAAGACAGTTCGGTTGGACTGACCAAGAATCATTGGAACTTTTTCAATATAAACATCACTGGTATCAAGCCCAAACCATTTGGAAGGGGAAACAGTATATTTCTGTATAAAAAACTTTGTTCTTAACATCAAAGAGTCCCAGGCGGATAGTTTGGATTCATGAGAAAGAACTTCTTCTATAAATACAAAGCGGAAATCTCCTAATTTACGGTTTGGTAAAATAGAGTAAGTATTCAATTGTTTTTCTATTTCTTTATTGTTTACTAACTCTGTAGATATTTGCCGTAAGAATATATTTAAGTTTTGCTCTACACGAAATCCAAGGTTAATCTGTACATTTACGATAAAAGAGGTTTTATATTTCTCTACCACATAGTCTGCCTGATAAGGCTCATCAGTTACATAAACATTAACGAACCAATAAACATCAGCTTTTTTCGGTCTTTTATCCAATAAAAAGTACATAACTTTTCGTTCTATTTCTTTTGTATTAGGACAGTTAGTCAAGCACACTAGGTTGCTGGCATATTTTGGAATTTCTGAATCATGACGTAATTTATCTAACTGTTTAATATAATTTTCGATGGGTACAACCTCACGAAAACGCATTTTGATAATATGTGAACGATCCCAGATATACATAACAAATAAGATAGAAAATGCAATAATTACTGCAACAAACCCACCGTGGAAAAACTTAATAACATTTGACATGAAGAAAGAAACTTCAAAGGACATAAAGAACACAAGCATAATGACTGCAAGCACAAGTGGTGTTTTTTTCTTCAGCATATAGTTAAATAGCAGTATAGTTGTCATCAGCATGGTTACAGTTATAGCAAAACCATAGGCTGCTTCCATTTTCTCGGAACTTCTAAAGTAAAGCACGATACCAATACAAACGAAACATAAGATTCTATTAATTGCAGGAATGTATAACTGCCCCTTTAAAGAAGAGGGGTATAGTGTATGAAGTTTTGGAAATAGATTCAATTTTATTGCTTCTGATACTAAAGTAAAGGAGCCGGATATTAAAGCCTGTGAGGCAATAATGGCTGCAAGGGTTGAGATGATAATACCATACATCAAAAGTCCAGATGGAATCATTTGATAAAATGGATTAATCTCTTCTAACAGGGCATGATTTTGGTTACTTTTTTCAGATAATATCCATGCACCTTGTCCAAAGTAATTAATTAACAGACTTACTTTTACAAAGGGCCATGTAAAGTAGATGTTTTTTCTGCCTACATGTCCAAGATCAGAATACAGTGCTTCTGCACCTGTTGAACATAAGAATATGCTTCCCAATATAAAAAAGCCCATTTTATTATCATCACTAAACAGAATACTAACAGCATAGTGTGGTGATAAGGCACGTAACAAGGATAGATTTCCAGCAAGATTAATAATGCCAAAAAGTGCTAAACTACTAAACCACAATAGCATGATAGGACCAAACAACTTTCCAATAAACTCAGTACCAATACGCTGTATGAAGAATAAGATACAAATAATTGTAATAACAAGGATTACTATATTATTTTGGTTGTTACCAAATATATCATGAAAAACTGGAAGTAATTTTAAACCCTCCACAGCTGAGGTTACTGTTACAGCAGGAGTCAGCATTCCGTCGGCTAGTAGTGCAGACCCACCAATCATTGCAGGAATGACTAACCATCTGGCACGATTTCTTACCAGTGTAAAGAGTGAGAAAATGCCACCTTCTCCATTATTGTCCGCTTTTAGTGTAATTAGAACATACTTTATGGTCGTTAATATAGTAAGTGTCCAAAACACCAATGACAAAGTCCCTAGAATAAAATCTTCGGTTACATTTTCTAAGCCTCCATTACCGTATAGAACGGATTTCATGACATAAAGCGGTGAAGTACCGATATCTCCGTATACAACACCCAAAGTTACTAATATTCCTCCTAGCGCTAGTTTGGAAGTGCTAGATTTATTTGATGAAAGTTCCACCTTTTTACCCCTTTGCAATTTGCTATTATATTAAATTCCTACATATAATACTGCAAGTAAATTCATTTGTCTATCTATTTTATGATGCAAGCAGGTAGTTTATTTTTTGAAATGACTATGATAGGATGAGTGGTTTTTGGTGAGTGGAGCAAAGCAAAATAAATAAAAAACAGAAGGAAGTAGAACCAGTATTATTCGTTATGTATAGAAAGTAAAAAATATTAGTTTAAAATATATAAAAATAAACATAGTAATCTATAATTTTATTAAAAAGTTTTACAAATATAATATATTGACAAGGAAGAATTAACCACTAAAACATTTACTTAAGCTTTCAATTATGGTACGATTGTTAAATAATTTTAAAATGGAAATATATGATAAGTGATCAAAGCAAATGAGAGGAAATTCTATGGATATTATTAAAGTTATATTGGTATTGATACCTTTATTTGTAATCTATGGACTTGGTACTGAGTATAGAAAAAGAAAATGGAAAAATGCACGTCTTTACCGCATTAGAGCAGATTGGGATGAAATGAAGGATGATACCGATTTATCTTATATAAGTGAAGTAAAGAAGATGTATAGACAAAATAAGGGCGTTTCTCCTGGAGAAGTGGATGATATTACCTGGAATGATTTGAATTTAGATGAAATCTATCACCTGATAAATGATACCCATTCTACAATGGGAGAGCTGTATTTGTATCATATACTTAGAAATCCAGAAGATAACTTACAGATATTACAGGAAAGAGATAGAGTTAGCAGATATTTTGCCAATAATCAAGAAGTAAGGATAAACAAAGAATATCAGTTAAGCGATATTGGTAAATATAATAGAGTGTCTATTTATAAATACAAGGAAGAGATTCAGAAATTTCCCAAACTGCATGTATTACCCCATATAATTATGGGAGGACTACAGTTATCAACTCTTATTTTATGCCTTTATAGGTTAAACTTTGGTATTTTATTATTTCTTATTTTATTGTTGGTTAATCTTACCTACTATTATCATACGAAAAAGAAGCTGGAATTGCATTTACCAGTAGTAACCCAACTTGGCAGTATGCTAAACACCATTAAAAAGATGGATGATTTATCTCATTATGAAGAATTAAAACCATATGCCAGGATTCTAAATAATGCCACAAAACTTTCAAACACATATAGAAAATATTATAGATGTATGGGGAACATTACACTTGGTGTGATTCCAGATATAGATGCTTTTTATAGTTCATTTATCGTAACGTATCTGCATCTTGATATCATACTTTTTCCTTTATTGAATCAGCTAATCAGAAAGAATTTTGATAGGATTATTCAGATTTATGAGACGGTAGGTTTCTTAGATTGCATGATTTCAATCGCATCTTTTAGGCATAAAATGTCTGCGTTAGAAGGGAATGTATTATGCAGTCCAATATTTATAGATAATGTCAGTTATGAGGGTGAGGATATTTATCATCCTTTACTAGGGAGAGAGTCAGTAACAAACACCATAACAACCTCACATTCTGTGCTTATAACTGGTTCTAATGCAACAGGTAAATCAACATTTTTAAGAACCATAGGAATAAATACAATTCTTGCACAGTCTATCTACACTGTATTTGGTACAAGTTATAAAGCTCCTTTCTTTCATATTCTTTCTTCAATGAACTTAAGAGATAATGTGCAGAATAATGACAGCTATTATATGGCAGAAGTTAAGGCATTAAAGAGAATCATGGATGCTATACATGAAGATAAGCCAATCCTTTGCTGTATTGATGAAGTATTAAGAGGCACCAATACAACAGAGAGAATAGCAGCTTCTTCTATAATATTAGAAAAGTTATCAGAATCCAACACATTATGTTTTGTTGCCAGTCATGACTTGGAATTAACATATATCCTAGAGAAGTATTATGATAATTATCATTTTCAAGAAGAAGTAGGTGAAGCTGGCATCATTTGTGACTATATTTTGTATAAAGGTCGTTCTTATACTCGTAATGCCATACACATATTAAAGTTTATTGGGTTTTCTAATGAGATTATTGAGGAGGCAAGGCAAAGAGCTGACAGTTATATGAACCATGGAAAATGGTTATAAAATTTTGAAGCAGACTATGTTAGTGATACAAATACAAAGTTCTATATAAACCTACAGCTAAATTAAGACAGAATGGAGTAAGTTTATGAAATTTAAAATAATTGGTTCAGGAGGATGTGTCAGTTTACCAAGACCTTTATGTAATTGCAAAGTATGTACCCAAGCAAGAGAAAAAGGGTTTCCTTATGCAAGATGTGGATGTTCACTTTATGTAGAAGATATTCATATGCTAATTGATACACCAGAAGATATCGTTCAGGCATTAAATAACAGTAAAGTACAAAAAATTGATACCATACTTTACAGTCATATTGATCCGGATCATACCATGGGGATGAGAGTATTAGAACAATTGCAACTTGATTGGTTGAAATTATCAGTAGAAGGTAAAGGCTGCGATAATCCAATTGAAATAGCCTCTTTACCACAAATAATAGAAGATTTAAGGAAACAGGGAACGAAATATGGTTCTGCCTTGGATTACTATGAAAGTATGAATCTAGTTAGGGTAGATACTTTTTATAAAAGAGAATATAGTCAGATGAAACTTGAACTAATACCAGTGGATGAAAAAGAAAATGTAGCAATCTTTGTGTTTACAAAAGATCATCATAAAGTAATATATGCACCCTGTGATGTGAAACCTTTTCCCGATAATGATATATTTAACAATGCTGATTATCTAATTATTGGCAATACCATCATTGGTGATGTTCTGAAAAATGGATTCCTATTACAAGAGGATAATCCTTTAAGAAAAGAATTATTTGTCATGGAGGAGATACTTGCACTAAAAGCACATTACAAGATTAAAAAAGTTATTATGACCCATATTGAAGAAGATTGGGGTAAATCCTATGATGATTATCTTATACTTATGAACCAGTATGATGATTTAGAATTTGCTTATGACGGGTTAGTGATTGATACGAATATATAGAACATGCCATAAGTTACAGCAATTATAAATAAGGCATAATCTACTGTGTTTAGTAATTTTATATAAACAAAAGAAGGAGCTATCTTATCACGATAGGATAAGTGATGGCTCTTTTTTTGTGCTACCACTTAATTACCTATTGACATAATGCTAAAATAGTATAAGGTAATAATATAGAGCGTTGTACAAAATGTCGTATTTACGAAGCAGGTATTTATATAACTTTAGGAATAATTTTTATTACAGGAATAATTAATCATAAATTTTTGAAAGAATTGCTAAATCATTCTTTCGCATTAGACAGTTACGGGGTGGACAAAATGTATAAAGTAATATTAGTAGATGATGAAGCTTTAATAAGAGATGCGATCAGTAAAAATATGAAATGGGAGGAACTTGGGTATCACTTAGAAGGAACCTGCAAAAACGGAAAAGAAGCCATTGAGTTTCTAAAAGAGAATACCATAGATCTTGTTATAACGGATATCTGTATGCCTTTTGTGGATGGGCTGGCATTATCTAAGCATATTTATGAGAATAGTGTAGATACAAAGGTTGTTATTTTAAGTGGATATAATGAATTTGAATATGCAAAAACAGCAGTGAAATACCAAGTGATGGAGTATATTCTGAAACCTGTCACTGTATCAGAACTAAGTGAGATTCTCCTTAGAATCAAAGAAGTGCTTACAGAAGAGAAGAACAAGAAAGAAAGTCTTCAAAAATTAACCAGAGCATATAACAAAAATCTTCCCATTATGCGAACCAGATATTTAAATCAATTGGTTAAAGGCGTCATGAAAGAAAAGTCAGATAGTGAAATAGTAAGTAAATTAAAAGAATTAGATGTGAATATTACAGGTGAAATGTTTAAGACTGCCCTTTTGGTAGTAGAGAATTATGAAGAGTTTTTAGCACAGTCCAGTGGGGCTAAGGAAGACTTACCCTCCTTTATCATATATAATATTTTAGAAGAAGTAGCAGCAGGGGAATTAGGTATCGTAGTATTTCAAGACATTAATAATGATACGGTATTATTGATTGGAGGAAGTTCTGAGACAATTTTGGCAAAACGATTTCAAGGAATTTATGATAAATGCAGAGAATTACTCAAGGATTATTTTGGGTTTGGTATAACTGTTAGTTTAGGATATACCATTAAGAATCTAAAACAGGTACATATGTCATATGAGAGTGCCGTATCAGCATTAGAGTACCGTTTTTTGTATGGTAAAAATAAAGTGCTGGATATACGCGATTTTGGCGGTATGGACTTGATTAAAAATATTGATATTACAGAGGATATAAAAAAATTAGCCTTATCGATCAAGCTAAATAACAAAGAAGAAATACTTATGGTGTTAAACCATATAGTAAATTTTCTGCGTAAAAATGTATTGTCGTCAGGGAGAATTTATATCTATATTCAAAATATCTTGGCAGCCATTAGTAACTTAATGGAGAGTGCAGATTTAATAGATGATGATTTCTCTAGAAAGCAAAATGAAATGTTCCAAAGCCTATTTCAGAAAAAGACACTGGAGGAAGTGGAAGAAAGTCTTGGTCAGTATTGCCTGAATATTGGGGAAGCTTTATCAGAGCAAAGGGATAGCTTTAGTAAAAAGCAGGCAATTATAGCGAAAGAATATATAGAGAAAAATTATGGTAACCAGGAATTAACACTACAGACCCTGTGTTTTGACTTGGCTATTAGTATGAGTTATTTCAGTACTATATTTAAAAAATATACCGGTGAAACTTTTGTGGAAGCGCTCACAAAAAAGCGTATGCATAAATCCATGGAACTTCTACGAAATACATCATTGAAAGTTTATGAAATAGCGGAGAAAGTGGGATATAGCGACCCTCACTATTTTGCCATCACATTTAAGAAATTTACAGGAATGACACCAAAAGAATTTGCCAAAGAAGGAAGGCTCTTGTAATGGGAAAGAAATTGAGAAAGCGTATAACCTTACCCTTTAAAACCATACGGTTTAATATGATATTTTTATTTTCCATCCTAATCTTATGTGCGGTATTTGTTTTTTTAGGAATATCCATGCAGGTAACGAGAAAAGCCGTGATAGAAAATTCTACGGAATATACCAAGCAATTAATTGGACAGGTTAAATTTGATATTGATTCCTATATCAGTTATATGGAGAATATTTCAACCATGGTGGTTACAAATATGGATATTAGGGAGTATTTATCCGAACCTAATTTAGATAGCAGCAGAGAGAATATCTTATATAACCGAATGCTGTCTCAATTTGATACAATTTTAAACATGAGGGAAGATATCTATAACATTGCTATTTATGGTGAAAATGGAAGAAGTGTGCTAAATCGTGGCAGCCAAACTATTAATCCCAATATCAATGTGAAAGAAATGACCTGGTATAAAAAAGCCATAGCGGCTGAAGGCAAAAGAGTGCTCTCCTCCTCCCATGTACAGAATTTGGTGTATGATGATTATAAGTGGGTGGTTACCCTAAGCAAAGCCATTCGTACCAAGGAAACAGGTCAAAATCTTGGTGCACTTCTGGTAGATTTGAATTACAGCTCCATTACAAAACTATGTCAGAACATTAATATGGGTAACAAAGGATATATATTTTTAATAGACGAAAATGGCGAAGTAATCTATCATCCCAAGCAGCAACTTATCTATACAGGTCTTAGAACAGAGAAAATAACGGATATACTTTCTTGTAAAAGTGATCACTTTATTGCAAAGCTAAATGGTGAAGAAAAGCTTTATACCATGTCCACCTCAGAGAAAACCGGTTGGATTGTTGTAGGTGTTGCTAATATTAATGAATTGTTTGTAAATAGAAAAGAGACGCAAACCATATATCTTGAGAGTGCCTTACTATTATTATTAGGTGCATTTGTTGCAGCAGTTTTGTTTTCCGATAAATTAGCCAAGCCAATTACAGCCTTAAAATTGTCTATGAAAGAAGTGGAAAAAGGAAATTTTGATGGCATTACTGTGGAGGCCAGAGGGGAAGATGAAATTGGCATGCTCTACAATTCCTTTTATGCCATGACTGAAGAAATACAGAATCTTATGGAGGATAAGAGCAAAAGCCAGAAAGAAAAATACAGGCTTGAGCTTCGTGCACTTCAAGCGCAGATTAATCCTCATTTTATGTATAACACCCTGGACTGTATTGTTTGGATGGCAGAAGGAGGGAATAACAAAGAAGTAGTGATTATGACCTCAACCCTTGGTAAACTATTAAGGCAAAGTATCAGTAATGAAGAAGAACTTGTAACCATTGAAAAAGAAATTGATTATGCCAGAAGCTATCTCATAATTCAGAAGATGAGATACACAGATCAATTAACTTTTGAAATAGAAGTAGACCCAGCTATTTATGCTTACAAAATTGTCAAACTAACCCTTCAGCCTCTAGTAGAAAATGCTATTTATCATGGTATTAAATATAAAGAAACCATGGGGAAAATAAGAATAACCGGTAAAGAGATGGAAGAGGGAATCTTAATTCAAATCATAGACGATGGTATTGGTATGGAGGAGGAAGTACTGAATCATATTTTAGATAAGAAAAAACGAGTAAATCAAAATAATGGTGTAGCAGTAGAAAATGTCAATCGCAGATTAAAACTATATTATGGTGAGAATTATGGCTTACATTATGAGAGTACTTTACATGTTGGCACTATAGTAAGTATATTTTTACCAAAGGAAATGGGGGTAATTACATGAGACGTATAAAAATAAAGAGCGCTAAATTTCTTATTTTATGTATTGTATGTATTATTTTCATTACCATCCTATTCCATGGCCCAGTAAAGTTAAATAAAAATAATTATATAATATGTATCACAAAAAGTATGGATTCCAGTAATGGTTTCTGGCAATCTGTAATGGCGGGAGCAGAGCTTGCAGCTGATGAATATGGAATGGAAATCTCTATAAGAGGTGCAGATAGAGAAGAAGATTATGAAATGCAGAATAAGATTATTGAAGAGGCAATAACAGAAAACCCGGTTGCTATCATTTTAGCCGCTGCTGACTATGAAAAAACAACAGAAATGGCAAAAAAAATAAAGGAAAAAAATATTAAGCTGGTATTAGTAGATTCAGAGGTTAAAGCTAAAATAGCAGATACCGTGATTGCCACCAATAATTATCAGGCAGGTATTAAGATGGGGGCTGTAATGAAAAAACTTTTAAAAGATGGAGATGAAATAGGAATCATCAGTCATGTAAAAGGAACATCAACAGCCATAGATCGGGAAGCTGGTATTCGTATGGGCTTAACAGATGACAAAAATAAGATAGTAGAGACTGTCTTCTGTGACTCTGACGTAAAAAAAGCAAAAGAATTAACCATAGAAATGATTCAAAAGTACCCTAAGATAACTGTAATAGCAGGACTTAATCAGTATGCTTCTGTAGGTGCAGGTAACGCTGTAAAAGAATTAGGATTGGAAGATACTATTAAAATAATTGGTTTTGATAATGCAAGAGAGCAGATAAAGTATTTAGAGGAAGGTATCTATAAGGCTATTGTAATTCAAAAAGCATTTAATATGGGGTACTTAGGAGTAGAAAATGCGGTGAAACTAATTGAAGGGAAAAAAGTAAAAAATGAAATTGATTCTGGTTCAACCCTTATTACCAAAGAAAATATGTATACAAACTTGAACCAGAAACTACTGTTTCCTTTTGATTAAATATTAAAGTATAAGTAAGTTCATTCCAGTGATGAATCTTACTTATACTTTTTTTATTGTATAAAAATCTCTGAATTTCTTATTTAGTAAAAAGCCTGACCGGAATGCACCTGACGCGCCCCAAAGTGATTGACACTTGGGTGACAGCGCATCAGTGGGAGAATGTACTTTGCACATTCTTTATTATTACGAAGGCTTGTCCTGCGAAGCTGCCACCAAGGTTCCCAAACGTTCTAATATGAAATCTGGATATTAACCATGAAATAGTAACTGGATTATGTTGTTAAATATAACAAGAAATCCTAGAAAAGAGTGTATAAAATTTATACTGTTTACTGATTATGAGGTGAAAGATATACTGAAAACATACAAAACGCACAAAGAAAGGAAGATGAAATGATGAGAACTCGAAATCAAGTTAGAGTTCATAAAAAAAGAAATTTAAGAAGTGTTTTTTATAATAACTGGCAATTATATGTATTAATACTTCCAGCACTTATTTATTTTTTTATATTTAACTATTTACCCCTTTACGGTATACAAATTGCTTTTAAAGATTATAAAGCAGTAAAAGGAATTATAGAAAGTGAATGGGTTGGGCTAAAACATTTTAGTACATTTTTCGACGCCTATTACTTTAAACGTTTATTGGCCAATACTTTTTTTCTTAATATTTTTAATCTTTTATGGAGTTTTCCCATACCACTTATCTTGGCAATTTTCTTAAATCAGATTCGTGGCAATGGAAAAAAAAGATTTATTCAAACCAGTATATATGTGCCTTATTTTATTTCTACTGTTGTACTGGCAGGTATGCTTTATATCTTTTTGTCCCCCACTAGTGGTATATTTAATTTTGCAAGAGAAGCAATCGGATTGAAAGCAATTGATTTTATGTCTGATGCAAAAGCATTTCGAAGTATTTACATAATATCAGGCATTTGGCAATCGGCAGGGTGGGGTACAATTCTATACATAGCATCACTTGCAGGTGTTGATCAAGCACTG
>DALYNO010000069.1:0-3151 GCA_031975295.1 Anaerocolumna sp.
TTAATAAATAATGATACACTATATTATGATAGATATTATACAAACATTGGGAAAGGTAACACCGCAGATGCGGAATTCTCTACTCTAAATAGTTTATACCCTGTTATAGACAGAGAGTGTTATACACTGTACCAAGATAATACATTTAATGGGTTACCATGGCTTCTCAGAGACAAAGGTTATACTGCTAATGTAATTCATGGTTACAAAGGTGAGTTTTGGAACAGAGAGGCTGCCTACCCAGCACAAGGCTTTGAGAATTTCTTTAGTATGGAAGATTTGGTAGCAGATGATATAATTGGGCTTGGTATATCAGATAAATCCATGTTTGCTCAATCAGTTGAGATTATGAAAAAGGAAAAGCAACCGTTCTTTGACTTTATCATTACCTTATCCAGTCATCATCCTTTTAACATAGATGAAGCCCATGCTTCATTAAAATTAAAAGAAGAGGATGTGGGAACCAAATTGGGAGCTTACCTCCAGACCATACGCTATTTTGATGAAGCTTTAGGTGAGTTTATAAATGAACTTAAGGCAGCCGGTTTATATGAAAACACAGTTATTGCCCTATATGGTGACCATCATGGCTTAAACTTGAATATGGATGATAATGCAGTAAAAATGGAAGAATTCCTAGGAAGAACCTATGACTATGATGAGATGCTAAGGGTGCCCATGTTAATACACATACCTGGCAGTGGTGTGAAAGAAACCATATCTACTACAGGAGGCCAGATAGATTTTCTACCTACCATTGCTAATATTATGGATTTAGAGATTAGTCAGCCCTATGTCCTTGGTCAGGACTTAAGCAATGCCACTGACGGTTTTGTTGCCTTCACTGCATATTTATTCGGAGGTTCCTTCATTCATAATGATGTTATGTTTGAAATATCCAGAGAAGGAATTTTTGAAGGAAGCAGGGCTTGGGAAATAGGAGTAAATACGCCTCTTGATGCAGCTTTATATGAGGATGACTATAATAGAGCTATCACGCTAAAGAAAACCTCAAAAGAAATATTGGATCAGAACCTTATTGCAGGGTATGTGACCCATGATATAAAAAGTCAGGATGAAACAAAGGAAGTAAATAAGTAGAATAATAAAAGCTGTCATAAAACCTACTCTTTAATCAGGATGTTTGTGACAGCTTTTTATATACCATTCAATATGGAATGCATGAGTGGAATTCAGGAGCATACATAAAAATATAGAATAGATGGGAATCTAAGTTGGTATATTTGCAGATAACTAAATAATATGAACCTTTGATTATAATAAAATGAGGTAACGATATGGGGAATCACTTTGATTTAACAAAAGAATATGGACTGGTCTTAGAAGGCGGCGGTGCAAAAGGGGCTTATCAAATCGGTGTTTGGAAAGCTTTGTTAGAGCATGGTGTAAAAATAAAAGGAGTTTCAGGGGTTTCTGTAGGTGCCCTAAATGGCGCTCTAATGTGTATGGGGGATTATAATCAGGCAGAAGAATTATGGAGAAATCTCACTTATTCCACTATTATGAATGTTGATGATGTGCAAATGGATAAGTTGACAGGCCATCATTTAAAGGATCTAAACTTTAATGAGTTAAGAAAAGATATCATGCGGTTTTTAAAAGATAAAGGTATTGATGTAGCACCCTTGAAGGACTTAATCGATAGATGGGTAGATGAAGATAAAATCAGAGAATCAGACATTGAATTTATCTTTGGTACTTTTTTAGTTTCTAAGCTAAAAGAGGTGGAAATATCCGCTAAGGAATTGGAAAATGAGAATTTAAAAGATTATCTTTTAGCAAGTGCAAGTTTGCCAACCTTTAGAAATGAAAAACTAAATGGTCTTAAGTATATAGATGGTGGCATGTTTAATAATGTACCAATTGATATGTTAATCAACAGAGGGTATAAAGACATTATAGTAATAAGGATATACGGTATGGGACTGGCGAAACCTATTAAAATTCCTAAGGATGTGAACTTAATTGAGATAGCGCCGCGTATTAATCTGGGTGGTATGTTAGAATTTAATACGAGTAAGATTAGAAGAAATATTAACGTAGGATATTGTGATGGGTTAAGGTGTCTGCGCTCATTAGAAGGTAAAATATATTATATAGATAACAAATTATCAGAAGAAGAATGCGCCATGAAATTTATACAAACCAATGATGCGGTAAAAATGGCTTTACTGGAATATTATAAACAGGATTATAATGTAGGTGAACTTTACACCAGAAGATTTATGGAAGTAATTTGCCTAAGCCTTGCCTCCACACTAAATTTAAAAAAAGATTGGACATATAGGGAATTATATTTATCCTTACTTGAACTTTGTGCTAAAAGCTTAAAGTTATCCAAATACAGAGTTTATACCCAGGAAGAGCTAAAGGCTGCTATTACAATCAGATATCAGCAGGTAACGAGTAAAGGTTATCAATATCCTGTATTTCATCAGTTAATTTTAAAAATGATGAGTATATAAGGAGGATTTTATCTTTAAGACATGAATAGTATATTCCCTAGACTTTGATATTATAATTGACATATGTATAAAAATAAGATATAATGCATAAATAAACAATAATACCATTAGAATTATAATGCCATGTGAGCTGGATTTAGGTATGACAGGACATAAGGAATCTATAATTGAAGTAAATAAATGGTAATATCATATATTAACATAGAAAAATTTAAATCAAAGGTTTATTATCAAGGATAAAAAGAGATAAAAGTAAAAATTAGGGAGGATAACTATGAATCTAAAAGGTCGCAGTTTACTTACATTGAAAGATTTCACACCAAATGAAATTGAATATTTTATCAATTTAGCGAAGGAATTAAAGGATAAGAAGAAACAGGGTATAACAGGAAATAGCTTAAAGGGAAAGAATATTGCACTTATATTCGAAAAACCCTCTACTAGAACCAGATGTGCATTTACGGTGGGTTGCATTGATGAGGGTGGTCATCCAGAATACTTAGGTAAAGATGATATACAGCTGGGACATAAAGAAAGCATTGAAGATACCGCCAGGGTCCTTGGCAGAATGTTTGATGGAATTGAATTTAGAGGTTTTAAACAAGAAACAGTTGAAAAATTAGCAAAGTATAGTGGAGTTCCTGTATGGAATGGTCTTACGGATT
>DALYNO010000069.1:3161-11612 GCA_031975295.1 Anaerocolumna sp.
TACGGATTTGTATCATCCCACACAGATTCTTGCAGATTTTCTTACTTTAAAAGAACAATTTAATCAATTAGCAGGATTAAAGCTAGTGTATGTAGGAGATGGCCGCAATAATATGGCGAATAGCCTCATGATTGGCTCAGCAAAATTAGGTTTGCATTTTACAATTCTGGCACCAAAATCTCTGTGGCCTGAGGAGGAATTGGTCTCTTTGTGTAAGGTCTATACCGGAGAGTCTAACGGAACAATTACCATAACAGAAGATATCAATGCAGTGAAAGGTGCTGATGCAATTTATACAGATGTATGGTGCTCCATGGGAGAAGAAGATCTTGCAGCTAAGAGGATTTCATTGTTAAAGCCTTACCAGGTAAATGATGAACTGATGGCCTTAACAGGAAATGAGAAAGCAGTATTTCTACACTGCCTTCCTGCAGTGAAAGGGAATGAAGTAACCCATGAAGTCTTTGATAAATACGCGGATGTAATATTTGATCAGGCAGAAAATCGTATGCATACCATTAAGGCAGTGATGGTAGCTACCCTTGGTGAATAATATAGGCATCAAATAATTGTTTATATATCATATTTAATTGTTAATAAAATATAATAAATACATTTCATTTGGCTGTAACAGAATTAGCTTGACTCTGTTACAGCCTTTTTATATGATTAAGAAAGAGTCAAAAAACTATAGATTTGTAAAGATTATGGATAAGCAAAGAATTAAAAAAACCATAGTCAAAGAATAAGGAAGATAATTATGGATGATTACAAAAATGATAAAAGAATAATTGATGCAACAACCATAGAGAATCAGATAACCACCAAAGTATTAGGAAAAAGAATACGCTACTTTGAAGAAATTGATTCCACCAATACAGTTGCTAAAAAATTGGGAAAAGAACCGGATAGTCATGGTATATTGGTACTTTCAAATAGCCAGTCAGCTGGTAGAGGAAGATTAGGCAGGAATTGGGATTCTCCACAAAATGCAGGGATTTGGATGAGTCTGATTCTAAAGCCTTCTATTAAAATCAATAATGCCTCCATGTTAACCTTGGTCGCAGCCCTTGCAGTTAATAAAGGGTTAAGAAATATAACGAATTTGAACAGCTTTATTAAATGGCCAAATGATATAATTATAAATGGTAAAAAAGTGTGTGGTATTCTTACAGAAATGACTACAACTAAAGATACTTTAGAGTCCATTGTAGTGGGAATAGGTATTAATGTATCCAATGAAACATTTCAGGATGGAATTAAAGATAAGGCAACATCTCTTAGGCAAGAGGGATATAAAGAGGTTAATAAGTTACAAATCATAGATGAAATTCTTATATGTATGGAACATTATTACGAAATCTTTATCAGGACAGAAAATTTAGGTCAGCTATGCAAAGAGTATAACAGCTCTTTAATTAATATAGACAAAACAGTAAAAATTATAGAAAGAGGGAATGAGTGGAAGGGAACAGCGATAGGCATTAATGAATTGGGTGAATTACTAGTTAAGACGGACGACGGCGCAGAAAAAGAATCTATCAGAGCGGTAGTATCTGGTGAAGTATCAGTAAGAGGGATCTATGGCTATGTATAGCCTAATGGAGAGGTGATTGTATGAGTAATAAAACAATAACTGTATACGATATAGCAAAAGAGGCTGGTGTATCACCAGCTACAGTTTCAAGAGTATTAACAAATAATGCCAGAGTGAGTGAAGAAAAGAAGATGCGAATTCTGGAGGTAATAAAAAAGTATGATTTTGAACCCAATGGACTTGCAAGAAGCCTAAGTAAACAGGAAACAAAAACCATTGGTATGATAGTTCCAGATATCAGAAATCCATTTTATTCAACAATCTGTGTGGAATGTGAAATGGAGGCGGTGAAATTTGGCTATAACATGATTTTATGTAATACCATAAATGAACTTAATGCAGAAAGTATTCATTTAAGGAATTTATCCGAGAAACATGTGGATGCCATTATACAGGTAGGCGGTAGTGCAGATGAAGTAAAACCAGATCCCAATTATGTAGCCCTTATTAACAAAATCTCTAAAAAAATACCTATTATAATTGGTGGTGAGCTAGAGGGTACCAATTGCTACAAAGTTAGGTCAGAAGAGAGTCATGGTATGAAACATTTGGTACCTTATCTTATTGAAGTAGGTCACAGAGATATAGCCTTTATAGGCGGGATTAACAGAGTTATACCTACTGTGAAGAAAAGAGTGGCATTAAAGGAAATATTAGAAGAGTTAAATCTGCCGATAAAAGAGGAATTTATAATTGATTGCGATTATTCCATTGAAGGCGGATATGAGGGAATGAGTAAACTTTATGGGATTGGTAAGTTACCAACAGTAATCATTGCGATTAATGAGTTTGCAGCTATGGGAATCTTAAAGTTTCTTCATGAAAAGGATATAGAAGTGCCAAGAGATATTTCCCTTGTTACCTTCGATGACACGTATTTATCTGAAGTATTAACCTCTGGTCTTACCAGTATAAATTATAATCTAAAAGTTTATTCGGAGAAAATAATGGATACAGTAATTAGCATTCTCAATAAAAATGAAACAGAAAAAATCAAATATGTTGATACATATCTGACAGTACGCAAATCCTGTATATCCCCTGGTTCAATGTAATACGAAAGAAATAGAAAAATGACTGATTGTATTAATTGTATAAAAACAAAGCTATATAGATTGCAAAATATATAATTGTGCTAAAAATATATTGACAATACGTTTGTTGGTTGTTATAATACCAATATGAAAGCGATTTCAAAAAGCAATAAAACATCATAATATACAAATATTAAAACGGAATTTTAATAATCAAAACTTGAGTGACTATGAAATTCCATTTTATATGCATGGCTTGAAAGCGGTTTCATAATACTTGGAAGTGTATTTAGAAGGAGAGTTAATATGAAGAGAGAAGCACCCAAAAACCTTGTCCCAGGTAAGAAGAGTATTGGCAAGACGAATAAAAAAGGATCATTTATCCATAACATAATTAAGTACAGAATCCTATGCATCATGTGTCTTCCTGCCATATTATTTTTCCTAGTCTTTTCCTACATACCCATGCCCGGCGTTTACATAGCATTTACTAATTTTAATTACGCAAAAGGAATATTTGGAAGTAATTTTATAGGAATTGATAATTTTAAATTCTTATTTACTTCCGGTAAAATTTCTATGCTTACAAGAAATACCCTTTTATATAATTTGGCTTTTATACTACTTGGTAATACCATTCAGATTTTTGTAGCAATATTACTAAATGAGATTAGAAGTAAATATTTTAAGAAAGTCAGTCAGACATTAATGTTTTTGCCTTATTTTATTTCAGCAGTTCTAGTTGGACTCTTGGTATATAACTTACTTAATTATGACTTTGGTTTTATTAACAGCATTATAAAAGAGTTAGACGGAACCCCATTAAAATTATACTCCAATAAGTATGTGTGGCCGTTTATCATAGTTTTAATTCAGATGTGGCAGCAAACAGGATATGGGTCCATCGTATATTTTGCATCCATTATGGGAATCGATTCTGAAATAGTAGAAGCTGCAAAAGTTGATGGTGTTAACGCTTTCCAGAAGATTAGATATATTATTCTTCCAAGTTTGAAGCCAACAATAATTATTCTTTTATTATTCTCTATGGGTAGTATTCTAAAGGGTAATTTTGGATTGTTTTATAACATAATTGGAGCTTCTAACTCCATGCTATTTCCAACAACAGATATAATTGAAACTTATGTATTCCGTACTATGATGAATAATTTCAACTTTACCCAGGCAAGTGCGGTTGGTCTGTATCAGTCGGTATTTGGTTTTGTAGTTGTCATGATATGCAACCAGGTTGTGAAAAAGATTGATAACGATTACGCATTATTTTAAGCTAAAGTGGCTTGATAACAGAAGTTGGAAGAAAATTTTAATAGAAAGGAATGCCACTTAAGGGCTCTTTCAACTAAAACTTGTGGCTATAACACATCCAAAGAATATGTGTTATGAATGGTGTAAACATGAAATCAAATCGTAAAAATAAAATTAAACTGGATACTTCAGATAAAATTGTAAGGGGCTTTGCCTATGGTTTTATCAGCCTATTTGCCATTGCTTGTGTTTTTCCTTTTATTTTAATGGTATCAACATCCTTTAGTACAGAAAGTATGATAACAAGAACTGGCTTTGCACTCATACCAAAAGGCTTTACAACCTATGCATATAATTTAGTATTAAAGAATTCAGATCAGTTGGTTGGTTCCTATATAGTGACAATCATCATGACTGGAGCCGGAACTGCACTAGGATTATTTATTATATCCATGACGGGATATGCATTGCAAAGAAAGGATTTTCCATTCCGTAATCATATTTCTTTCTATATTTATTTTACAACACTTTTTTCTGGCGGATTGGTTCCCTTTTATCTTCTTATTTCTAAATATTTGGGGCTGAAAGATAACTATCTTGCAGTGTTTTTACCACTGCTTATGTCTCCCTGGTTAATTATTTTAATGAAAAATTTTATTAAAGCAATTCCTTTTGAAATAACAGAGTCTGGTAAAATTGATGGTGCTGGAGATATAACTATCTTCTTAAAATTAATACTACCTATGTTAAAACCGGCATTAGCAACCATAGGATTATTTCTTGCACTTGGCTACTGGAATGAATGGTATAATTCCATGTTGTTCTTATCTGCATCTGTGGAATACAGACCCTTACAGTATCATCTATATAAAATAGTTAATGAGGTGGCTTCTTTAAGAAATTCCATGGCAGGTTCTAATGTGCCAGTTACTTCTCTTCCATTGGAAACACTGAAGATGGCAACTGCTGTTATTGCAACCGGACCAGTTATTTTGTTCTATCCTTTTGTTCAAAAGTATTTTATAGCAGGTATTACAGTGGGAGCAGTTAAAGGTTAATGCAATGTTTATCTTCGGCATAAGCGAAGTTAACATATATTCTATTAAATCAATTTAAGTAGGAGGAAAAAAACTATGGGGAAAACAATGAGAAAATTATTAAGTGTGTTTTTAGTTGTGTGTATGGTAATTTCTTTGGCTGCTTGCGGCAAAAAGAATGACAGTAAAGATACAAGTACACCTACTACAGAATCACCAAGTGCTACAGAAGCAGGGGGAATTGATACCTCTGAGCATGTTACCATTAAATTCGTAGTATTAGGAAATAAACCAACCAATGGACAATTAGAAAATGCTATGACTGAACTGAACAAAAAGCTTACAGAAAAAGTAAATGCTGAATTAGAACTTTACTGGGTAGAATGGGCTGATTGGCAGACACAATACAATCTGTTATTAGCTTCCGGTGATTCAACAATTGATTTAATTGGTACTGCAACTGACTGGTTAGATGCATGGCCAAACTCCAAAAAAGGAGCTTTCCTTGAATTAACAGAAGATATGTTAAAGACTTATGCTCCGCAAACCTTTGCGTCTGTATCTGCAGATCATTGGAATATGTGTAAATATGACGGGAAGATTTATTTAATGCCAGAAGATAACTATGCACAATGGACCAACCATGGATTTATGTATCGTGGTGATTGGGCAAAACAATTTGGTTTAGCAAATGGAATTAATAGTTTTGCTGAATTAGGACAGTATTTTCAAGGTATCAAAGATAATTATCCCGAAGTTATTCCTTGGGATGCAGCAGCAAGTGGCCAGGCATTTGGTCAACAGCTTGCAGGCGGATACTTCCAATCAAATACAAATACATTATTTATAGATGGTATTGATGTTCCTGTTTTCTTCGGTGCTTCCAAAGATGATCCATTTACTTTAGTTTCTCCTTATATGGAAGGTCAAGAATATGTAGATTTTGCGAAGATGATGAAACAATGGGGCGATGCTGGATATTGGAGAGAAGATGTTCTTAACTATACTGGTGATACTCGTGAAGAAATGTATGCAGGTCAGACAGGTGCAGATCAACATCATACCCAGACATATTATACATCAGTTCGTCCTCAAATGGATATTAAACAACCTGGTTCAGAAGTTGGTTTCTTCTCTTTCTCAGAACCTAGCAAGAATTTAACAAACCTTGTTATTACACATGGAGCAACTGCAATTGGCTCTCAATCTAAACATCCTGAAAGAGCATTAATGGTATATGACTTATTACGTAATGATGAAGAAATCTATCGTTTATTCAACTATGGTTTGGAAGGAACTAACTATGTTGTTACTTCAGATGGTAAATTAGATCGTCCAGAAGGTTATAACAAAGAGACAGATGAATATCCTGGATTCTTCTGGTATGGTCGTAATGATAAATTAGAACTTGATAACGTAACTTGGTATGCAGGCAAAGAAGATATCTTTAAAAACTATGCATCCTATGCTATTGACTCACCATATTCACAGTTGGTTTTTGAAACAGATGAATTAGCTTCCTATATGTCAAATATGTCAGATGTATTTGCTAGTTATGTCACTGCTATTGCTTTTGGTAAAGCAGGAGATCCTGAAAAGGCAGTTGCTGATTTTAGAGCAGCTATGAAATCTGCTGGATATGATGAAGTGCAGAAAGCACTGCAAGAACAATTAACAGCTTATAAAGAATATTTAGGAAAATAAATAAAAACAAATAAGTATATAGGAAAGGCATGTGGCAAGTCAGACTATTCAGTCTACTGGCCCCATGTCTTTCTTTTTGTTGCCATTATGAGATAGGAACTACCATTCAGTAAATTATACTTACCACTGAGATTCTAAATATTTACAAATTCTTGTTGAGGTGTTATTTTACAATACAAAGCATGTGATATCCAATTGCTTGGTTGTGAGTACAGATTTCAGATAAACTTATTTAAAATCTATATAGCTAAAGAGTAGTCTATTTAATTGGATTACTTGAATAAAACTACTTATATAGATTACACAATCTATTTCAAACCAAAGGAGGTGAATTACATGGAAGAATTAAGAAAAGAAGAATTAGAAATGACAACAGAAACAATTGAAAACATCAGCCTTGTTACATTGTTTGATGATTGTGAAAGTGGGTTCTTAGCTAAAAAAGATAAACTTATTACATGGTTATTATCTTAATTTAAGGCTACATATGGATGAAAGAGTGAGGCTATCCCTTGGTGGGCAATAGCCTCTCACTTTATAAAGGAAATAATTTTACTTGGGCCTGGTAAGAAAGGTAAAGGGATGAATACATATCAATATCACTTGGGTAATATTCACATTTCTTCTGAAAATGAATTGAAACAGTTTACTCTTTTGCAGGAAGAATTAGAAAGTAATCGTATGTTATATGAGGTTCCAATACAGGAAATCCAGTTAAGAGAACTAAAAGAATGGAATGATAGCTATTTAAGTGGAAAATATAGAATGCACAAAAATCCATATAACCAACATGAAATTTGGAAAAATGATGGGTGCAAAGAAACAGTAGAAATTTTAAGGGATTTAATTATAGTTAGCAAAACAGATGTTACAGCTATTTTCTATAGTCAGGAAGAGGCTATATATGGATGCCTCAGAAATAAAATATGCAGCATAATAAGAGAATACGTACTCGGCTATTCTATGTTTGGAATACATGCTGCCTTAATAAGGATAGATACTAAAAAAATACTTATTATCGGTTCCAAAAGTTCGGGTAAAACGTCTTCGGTTCTTAATGCTTTAAAACATAATGGGAAAGTATACACCGATGAACTAATATTCGTAGATGAGAACTTAAATGTAAGTTGGTTGAAAAGATTTCCGGCTATAACAAACAAAACCATTAAGCAATATTTTGAGGATTCCAACTTACATATAAAAGGTGAAATATACAGTGAGTTGGCAGGGGAAAAGAAATGTTTGCTTGATATAGAATTTTATAAAGATGATAATTTTCCTTTATGGGAAATTGATAATATATATATATTGCCTTTAAATACAAATAACACCACATCCCACGCAGATAAAAAAAGAATTATTACGGCCAATTGGCTTACAGGTAAATATAAAAGTAATGAAGTTATAGAGGTATTTGAAAAAATACTGGACAAAAGTAAAATGATAACCATTTCTCAATTAAAGAAAATATATGCAGAGGTTAGGTGAGACTGTTATGGAGACTGGCAGGGATGATGCAAGGGGTGTAAATAAAGTTTGCTTAATTAATATAGCAGCAGATATATGTAAAGTTAATGGGATTACATATAAAGGTATCATTCTTCATGGCTCTCAAGCAGTTGGTTTTGCTAATATGAATTCAGATTTTGATTTACTTGTGGTAACAGATGAACTGACAAGAATAAAGATTGAGACCATAATCAACGGTGACAGAGAAAAAATACAAATAGAATTTATAGATTTACATTCCCTGCGTGGAGAATTGTCGAATTATGAAGCCAATCTATTAAATAGGATGATGGATTTAAATATA
>DALYNO010000070.1:0-2224 GCA_031975295.1 Anaerocolumna sp.
TGGTGTGTTAGTGGCACCTTTTGTTCTATATTTCTTTTTATATTCTTTAATGAATTTGTTGGACATGTCGGAGTTTTCTCCATTTTTTATATTAAATGGGGGGGCGGGCAATAATCATACTATTACATATATTGTCATTTTCCTTCTGTTTTTTTGTTTGTCCTATTTTATATACATTGGGAAAGGAAATAAAGAGGATGTTAAGTAAAAGAAATAAAAATAAGTCCTTTCTGACATATAGGATACAACCTAACCTAACCTTAATTGGTTGTTCTTTCTTCTTATTTTGCTTTTTATTTCTTTTGTATACAGTAAGCAATTATAATGGTATTTTTTATTATGGTCCAACATATAGTTTGGCCGATGCTTATATCTGGTTTTTAAAGCCTCGGGCTTATGGCATTTTAATTACACCTTTTATAGCAATCATTTATATTAATCTAACAAAGTATGATAGTATGCATTCAATTCTCATTAGATTAGGAGCAGTTGAATTGTGGATAAAAAGGAAGGTAATCACTGCAATATTACTTTCTATTGTAGTTGCAGTTATAGCGATAGCAGTTATTACATGTATAACCAGCCTCCAGGTTACCTCAATTATTAACTGGGACAAGGAGCAAAGTGTATACTATATCATGACAGGACATATTAATGGACAAGTTGGATTTGTACATGTTATATTTATGAGCTTTATAACGATTTTTATAAGAAATATGTTTCTGTGTTTTACTATAATTCTTCTCCAGATGTTGGTAAATAATATTTTCACATTTTTATTTATTACTTCCATTACAATTTTTGAGATGATACAAAAATATATTCCGTTATTTTATCATTTTATAACCTTAGATTATAAGCTATGGGAGAGTCCTGCACTTGTATCCCTTTATTTCGGTTATTGTATAGCTGCTATTGGTTTTTTTGCTCTTGCTATTACAAAGTTTAGCAAGAAAAAGGAGTGGATGAATGAGGTATAAATATGTATTGTTAAAACGTCAAATTGCTTACGATCTTAAAAATGGCATAGCATATCAATATAAAAAATACCTTTTCTTTATACTCATAATTATGTTCTTATTTATACGCTTAAATAGAAAAGTAAGTAGTTACAACTTGAATTTAGATAATACTGTCATAGGGTTTTGGGATTATTTAATATATCTTTATCGGGGAAAAGAAGTGATAGGTTCTATGTCTCAAGTGGACATATTTGAACTTCCAATTGAGTGGCTGCTAATTCATAGTTATTTTTTGTTAGCTATTGGAACCTATCCCAAAGTGGATTATGGAGAAAGAGGGCATCAATTTCTAATACGGCTGGGGAATAAGTGGTACTGGTGGTTTAGCAAAGGAATCTATATTATAGTATCTGTTTTACTTTATTATACCACAATTATAGTAATAGCTTTTGGTTTTGCAGGAATTAGTAGAGGGAGTTTACAAAAGGTTAGTCTAGATATTTGCTATCAGGTTTTGGGCTTTGATATTTCTAATCTTACCAAGAGTGAAATTGTATGGGGAACATGTGTAATGCCAGTGATTGTGTTAATGGCATTAGGCATAATAGAAATGGTTCTTTCTTTTATTACTAGTAGTATGGTTTCACTCATTGTTTTGCTAGGTTACCTTAGTGTATCTGCATATTGGCTTAACGAATTGCTTCTTGGCAATTATACTATGCTACTTAGAATAAAAAGTGTATCTAATGTTACAGGTATTACTATTTCATGTGTATGCATAATTATATTCTTTGGTTTAGGGTATTTTTATTTTAAACAACTGGATCTGATTGGAAAACGAAGGGAGGAAATAGCATAATGTATTTAGATATCAGGAATCTCATTAAAACAATTGATGGTGGGCAAGTTTTAAATGATATTTCAGTAGGTATGGACAAAGGGTTGATTTATGGAATAAAGGGGAAGAATGGAAGTGGCAAAACAATGTTATTACGTGCAATTTGTGGTCTAATAAAGCCTACAAAAGGTATGGTAATTATAGATGGTAAGTTGATAGGAAAGGACATTACATTTCCTCAAAGTGTAGGTGTATTGATTGAGCACCCAGGCTTTATTGCAAATTTATCTGGTTACGATAATTTAAAACTGCTTGCAGATATTAAAGGAATAATTGGAAGAATAGAGATAGAGGAAGTTATGGATAGGGTAGGGTTGGAACGGAGCAGCTTTAAAAAGAAATACCGTACCTATTCCTTAGGGAT
>DALYNO010000070.1:2234-11606 GCA_031975295.1 Anaerocolumna sp.
ATGAAACAAAAGCTTGGAATTGCAGCAGCAATAATGGAGCAACCAGATCTTATATTATTGGATGAACCAACTAATGCTTTGGATGAAGAAAGTGTTAATAGATTAGCCTCCATCCTGCAGGAAGAAAAAAATAGGGGAGCATTAATAATTATAGCATCACATGACATGGATGAATTGAATCGATTATCCGATACTATTTTTGTTATGGACCAGGGAAGGATGTCGGAATTGATATGAAAAACCATATAAAAAAAATTATGTTTTGTATCTTCTTTATTCTAGCTCTCGGGTTTATTTATGGTGCTTATCAGATTAATACAACATATAAACAGGTAAAGTTGGAAGAGATACCTCTGGGTGAAATCCATGAATTAATTGAAGGGATACAAATGAAAGTGAATGAGTTAGCAATAATAGATAAGGAAGAACTAAGGAATAGATATGGATATAATATGGATTACGAAGGGGATATAAAAGGTTTTTTTGTTTCAGTTACCTATACAAACGAAAGCGATAAAACACAGATGATTGCTGCATACAATAATAACATTGAACGAGTAGGATATTCTAATGGAATTGATCCAATTCCATATAGTATGTGTAATAAGGATGGGCTAGATTTTGAATTAAGAAAGGGGGAAAGTAAGGATATTATATTAACATATATACTTATGGATTTTCAATTTACAAAACAGCTATGGATGAAAATTAAAAAAGAAGCTTTTGTATTAACTACATCTAGATATCCTATTAAGACGAATTGGCTGTTAAAATAGAATATATTGTGCTACTGTATGGATTAGGATAGTCTTTGTACATACTAAAGACAAATAACAATTTTAAAATACTAGGAAATCCTCGGAGGTATCCCCATGCATATCGGCTACGCCTGCCAAACCATCGGAGTCCACAGCACTAACTTTAAGACCTGCATCTTAAAGAATGCAGATGAAGATAATCTGAATAAAATCATAACCTATAATCTCCAGTCTCTTAATAAGATTTTAGATTACAACATTTCCAATCAGATTAAGCTATTCCGCATCACCTCGGATTTAATCCCTTTTGGTTCAAGCCCTGCGAACACGCTAAAGTGGTGGGAGATTTATAAGGAGGAGTTTGAGGCTTTAGGTCAGAAAGCCATGGACAACAATATGCGCCTGTCCATGCATCCCGGACAATATACCCTGCTTAACTCACCAAATGAGGAGGTTGTAGCAAGATCCATACTGGATTTAGAGTACCATAACCGAATCTTAGACACTATGAAGCTGAATAAAAGCAACAAGTTAATTCTTCACATAGGAGGCATTTATGGTGATAAAGAAGAAGCCATCAAGAGATTTATCCATAACTGGAACAGTCTAGGCAGAGAGCTAAAAGACCGTATTATTCTTGAGAATGACGATAAACTCTATACCATAAGTGATGTACTAGATATTGCAGAACAAGTAGACACCCCTGTAGTATTTGATAATCTCCACAACAAAATCAATCAAAGCAGGGAATCTCTTGATGAAATAGAATGGATTCGTCGTTGTAAAGCGACTTGGAAGAAAGAAGACGGTACCCAAAAGATGCATTATTCAGACCAGAACCCTCTTAAGAAACCCGGTTCTCATTCAGATACCATAGATGGAGAAGAATTTAGTACCTTTTGCAGCAGGCTGAAAAGAGATGATATTGATATCATGTTAGAAGTTAAAGATAAGAATAAGTCTGCTATCAAATGTATGAATTTTGTAACCACTACCCCATCTGTTAAAGTACTGGAAACAGAATGGAGTAAGTATAAGTATCTGATTCTAGAAAAATCACCCAATGATTATAAAAAGATACGAAATCTACTAAAAGATAAGAAAACCTATTCGGTAGCGGAGTTCTATCAATATATTAGCCATGCCCTAGAGCAGGAACTTGTATCTGGGAAGGCAGTGAAGGCAGCGATGCACGTATGGGGTTATTTTACAGAGTGGGCCGATGACAAAGAGAAGCTTACATTTGAGAAAAGATGTGCCAGTTACCTGACAGGAAAGCTATCTCTTAATGCGCTGAAAAAGTATTTGTGGAAGTTAGCTATTCAATACAAACAAGAGTATTTGCTGCAGTCCTATTATTTTGAAGAAGTCATGACGAATGTGATTGAAAGTTAAGAAAAGCTAACGATTCTCAAATCCCCTATTGCCTTCTATTTAAAACATAGCGTATAATGCTAAAAGAATATAATTGCAGTTACCATTGATTGGAGTGCCAAAAGGCTTTTTCTAAATATGCCTTCTGGCACTCTAATACTAGTAGGAAAGGTATGGGAAGGAGAGTTACAATGATTCGAGTAGCGCTGGTAGAAGATGATCCTAATTACAGGGAAGAATTAATGGAATATCTGAAACGCTATGAACAAGAGAGTGGGGAAAAATTTCGCATCAGAGTTTTTACAGATGGTGACGAAATAGCAGAAGAGTATAAGGCAGAGTACGACATTATCCTAATGGATATCGAGATGACCTTTATGGATGGAATGACGGCTGCTGAGCGTATTAGAGAAGTGGATAGCGAGGTTGTAATTATTTTTATTACCAATATGCCCCAATTTGTAATGAAGGGGTATACAGTGGATGCTCTGGATTATGTACTAAAGCCTATTACTTACTTTGCCTTCTCTCAGAGAATTGATCGGGCCTTATCAAGAATGAAGAAACGTACCAGTAAGTATATTACCATAGAGATCAAGGGCGGTATGCAAAAGCTGGATGTATCAAAGATTACCTATGTTGAGGTCAATAACCACGACTTGATTTTTCATACACCAAGTGGTGATTATTTAACCAAAGGTGCAATGAAAGAAGTGGAGGCTACACTTGGTGCAGAGAATTTCTTTCGATGTAATAAATGTTATCTCATTAATTTAGAGTATGTGGAGAGTGTGCAAAACTTTGATGTATGTTTAGGAAAGGATGTGGTTCAAGTAAGCAGAGCACGTAAGAAGACTTTATTAGATGCATTAAATGATTACTTAAATGAGGTGGGCAAATGAATCTCTCTGCTTTATCCAATACACCGGGTCAGTATTATGCATTTGCCTACTGGCTAAGTGTTATGTTATATAGTAGTCTTGCGCCAAGGCGGATTAAAGGGATTAAATTTTGGGGTATAGGAGTTTTATTTCTTGGCTTCTTAATGAGCTTTATGACCGTAACCCATAATATTCCTGTAATATGGTTTGTGCCTACTATGATTGTTACAGTAGCCTCTATGTTCTTAATAATTTATCTTTGCTGTGAACTAAATTTAGTCAATGCAGGTTATTATTGCGTCAGAGCATTTATACTGGGAGAACTGGCCGCGTCCCTGGAATGGCAGCTATATTATTATGGGCTTATAACCCTTAAGCTTCCTCCAAGCATAGGCGTTAATCTTATCTTTCTTATGCTATCTCATTCTGTTGTATTTGGGTTTATGTATATGGTTGAGAGAAAGTACCGAGCTAATGCAGGAAAGCTTCACATTAATCGGAGAGAACTATTATCAGCTGCAGTCATCGGGTTAGCGGTGTACGCCATCAGTAATTTAAGCTATATTTATAAGAATACACCATTTAGCAGCCAATTTCCGGCAGAAATCTTTATTATTAGAACCCTGGTGGATTTGGGAGGGGTAGGTATATTATTTGCTTATCATGTATTACTTCAGGAAGTGAACATTAAGCTTGAGATGGAATCTATGCAAAATATACTTCATATGCAATATAATAACTATAAGATGAACGAAGAAAGCATTGCTATGGTTAATCAAAAGTACCACGACTTAAAGCATCAGATTGCTCTTCTTCGTGCTGAGACAAGTTCTGACCATAAGCTGGAATACTTAGATCAGATGGAGAGAGAAATTAAAGCCTATGAAGCACAGAACAAAACAGGTAATAAAGTGTTAGATACCATTCTCACAGGCAAGAGCCTTAGGTGCCAACATGAGAGTATAAGCCTTACTTGTGTAGCTGATGGAAGTTTGCTTCATTTTATGCATCCTATGGATATTAGCACTTTGTTTGGCAATGCCTTGGACAACGCCATAGAAAGCGTCAAAAAAATAAAAGATTCGGATAAAAGACTTATCCATCTATCTGTATCCAAGGAAAAAGAGTTTTTAAGAGTACGGGTAGAGAACTGCTATGAAGGGGATATAGAATTTAACAATGGCCTTCCTGCCACCACCAAAAGGGATAAAAGATTCCATGGTTTTGGTATTAAGAGTATCCAGAGTACTGCTCATAAATATGGTGGTTCTGTTACCATAGATGCTAAGAAAGGCTGGTTTGAACTTCGAATCTTAATCCCCTTGAAGTAATCCAATCTCCGTTAAAGTTAGAGGCTTTTAAAATAAGACTATTCTCATATGGTGAATTCATTTCTTAGATTTTATGAATGGAATCACCATATGAGAATAGTCTTATTTCATATACTTAAGAAAATCTAGTTTTACAAAGTAATTGCTTGAAAAGACCCATAGTGGGTATTCATATGAAAAGAAACGAAAAGCATAAAGAAAATATATATGCACAAGTAACAGATTACGCTGTATATGATACAGTTTGCGAGAGAAATACCACGCTATATCTAAGGTGTGCTATAATCCTAACAGAGTAAAATGAGCTATTGAATAAAGAAAAATGCAAGAAGGGATTAAGGTATGTTAAAAATAGATTTTAATAAGGACTGGTACTATAAGCATTTGGATGAAAGAGAAGAAGAACAGAAGGTAACCCTTCCCCATGATGCCATGTTTACTGAACCCCGATCACAGGAAAGTATGGGGGCAGGTAATATTGGTTGGTTTCATGGCAGGGACTATGTTTATACAAAAAGATTTGTGGTACCAGAAGAGTATAAAGACAAAACAGTACAATTTGAGTTTGAAGGAGTATATCACCATGGTGAAGTGTATATAAATGGCACAAAAGCAGCATATCGCCCCTATGGTTATACTAATTTTTATGTAAATGCAGATCCTTACTTACAATACGATAAAGAAAATGAGATTCAAGTAATTGTACGTAATGCCGATCAGCCAAACAGCCGTTGGTATACAGGTTCTGGAATCTATAGACCCGTATTTATGTATGTAGCAGAGAAACGTTATATACCGGTAAATGGTGTCAGAATTCGTACAATCAGTATAGAGCCTGCCATTGTTGAAATAGATGTTAAGACTTCCCATCCAGGAGAAATCATAGTAGATATTTTAGAAGAAGAAACAATAGTATCCACTAAACAGATTAAGTCTCAAGGGGATATAACCTTAAGGCTGGAGGTGCCAGGGGCAAGGCTTTGGAGCCCAGATACGCCCAATCTCTACACCCTTAAAGTATATTATGAAAGAGATATAGTTGAGGAAACCTTCGGCATACGATTGCTTAAGTGGAGTGCTGCAGATGGGCTAACCATTAATAACAATCGTGTTATTTTAAGAGGTGCCTGCATACACCATGATAATGGCCCCCTTGGAGCCTGTGCATATCCAGAGGCAGAAGAACGCAAAATTCGAATCCTAAAGGAAAATGGCTATAATGCAGTTCGCTCTGCGCACAATCCATGTTCCAAGGCATTACTGGATGCTTGTGACAGATTGGGTATGCTAATGATGGATGAATATGTAGATGTGTGGTACATACACAAAACAGAATATGATTATGCCGGGTATATGACCAGTTGGTGGAGGGAAGACTTAAAAGATATGGTGGAAAAGGATTATAACCATCCAAGTGTAATTATGTACTCCACTGGCAATGAAGTGTCTGAGACAGCACAAAAGAAAGGCATTGATTTAACTGGGGAAATGACGAACTATCTTCATGAACTGGATTCTACAAGGCCTGTAACTTGTGGTGTTAATATATTCTTTAATTTCTTAAGTTCTATCGGTTTTGGCGTATACAGTGATGAAAAAGCAAAGAAAATAGCTGAACAAGCTGCTAAGGACGGAGAGAATATCCGTGCAGGCAAAAAGAAAAAGAAACTGGTAGGCAGTGAATTTTATAATACCATAGCAGGGATTTTTGGTGATCGTACCATGAAATTAGGAGCAACCCTATATCCTTGTGATGTTAAAACTAGAGATGCCTATGCCAATATGGACATTGCCGGATATAATTATGGCATACTTCGTTACAAACATGATTTAGCCAAATATCCGAATCGATTAATTCTTGGAAGTGAGACTTTTTGCAAGGATGCTTATGCATTCTGGGAATTTGCCAAAAAGCATAAAAGAATTATAGGTGATTTCGTTTGGGCTGGTATGGATTATATGGGGGAAGCAGGTATTGGGGCATGGGAATATGAAGACTATGCGCCAAAAGATTTGGATGTATCCGGATGGTTAACCGCAGGCAGCGGAAGAATCAATATTCTTGGTAAACCCTCAGGAGAAGCTGCTTATACCAAAGTTGCCTTTGAGCAGACAAGTAAACCAGTCATAGCTGTAAAACCTGTCTATCAAAAAGGCAAACATTCCCCTTCTGCCTGGAAAATGACCGATGCCATGGAGAGTTGGTCCTGGTCTGGTTGTTCAGGTTATAAGGCTCAGGTAGAGGTTTATGCCAGAGGGGCAGAAGTAGAACTCCTAATAAATGGTATTAGCCTTGGACGAAAGAAACTAAAAAATACCTGCAACACTACATTTCAAACTACTTATTACGATGGTGAGATTACAGCCATTGTTTATGATATAAATAAGAAAGAAATAGGACATACAAGTCTTAGAACAGCAGGAGAAGAGACTATTCTTCGTATGATGCCTGAAGAGTCCGCCATCAAAAAAGATGGATTAAGTTTCATTAAGCTGGAATACACAGACGAAGAAGGTATTATAAAACCTATGGAAAAACATAACTTAACCGTATATGTAAAAGGCGGTAGGCTGCTGGGTCTTGGCAATGCCTGTTCCTATAATCCTGATGGTTTTACGAAGAATACGGTAGAAACCTATTATGGCGAAGCACTTGCCATTGTGCAGGCAGAGGGCATTGGTCCAGTAGAAGTAAACGTTATAGATGAAACAGGAGTTTATGCAATTGAAATACCATGTACGAAATAAGTAATTCATTCACATTCACTACAAAACATGGGGCTGCATATAGACGTTATCTCCTTTCAGCTCAGCCTTTGTACCAATAGGATTTAAACGAAAAATGTTGAAAAATTTGGAAATATGGTATATAATAGTGGATAAATTGCATATTAAAGGCTGCCTGGGAGGTTTCATGAAGAAGAATCATAAGAATAATTTGATTATTATTATCTGCTGTATTATTGTTTTACTTGCTATGTCTTATCTTAAGTATGGGATAAATGCCAATACAATAAAAGCTTGTATTTGCCTTTTTATTTCAGGAATAGTAGCAACACTCACCTATTTATTGGTTAAAAATGACTTTGCAAAAATGATGGGAATGATGTGGAATGTAGGATTTACATCCTTAACCTATAGTGTTTTAGTAGGGGGGAGTTCCTCAGCAGTGTTTGCTCTTTATGTAATTCTTGGTATGGCATCCAGTTATCTTATAACAAAATATATTTATATAGCAATTCTGCCAATATGCGGCTATATGCTTATCTTATCCATGCTTAATCCTGTCTATATTGAAGGCATGGAGGGTTCAACATTTTCAGGCGCCTTGGCGAAAACTATTTTATTGATCGTAGTAACTTTTATTATGGGATTTACCACAAAACGTGGGGAAGAAATGATGAAAGAAGCAAGGAATATGCTTCAAAGAATAACGGTTCAAAATGAAACTGCTCAAAGAACTTCTAGAGATTTGAATGCAGCTGTGAGTAAAAGCAGCCATCTGGTAGAAGATGTATCAGGTCATGCATCCAGTGTCCAAGAATCTGCAGATCAAATTAATGAAGCAATGGACAGCATGATGGAAGGTATTACAAACATCAATGAAAATACATATAATACAGTAACTGCAATAACCCGTAATAAAGAGATTGCAAGAGATTTGGATGAGAGTTTTACCATGGTAGTAAACTCTGTAGACAGAGGAAATATGGGAGTAGAAGAAGTTAAGAAAGAATTCTCCAGTATGTCCTTAGAAGTAGGGGAAGCTCTTACTGTTGCAAATGAACTGATGATGCAAATGAAGAGTATTAATGCTATACTTGATGAAATCAATGGAATTGCCAGTCAGACAAATCTCCTTTCATTAAATGCCTCTATTGAAGCTGCAAGAGCAGGAGAACATGGGCGAGGGTTTGCAGTAGTTGCAGATGAAATAAGAACCCTGTCAGAAGGAAGTGTAAGAGCATCTGGCAATATTCATTCCATTCTCTCAGAGCTTGTTTTAGTAGCAGAAAAAGTCTCAAATAAAATTACTTCAGGATCAAGAGCTGCGGAAAAAGGTGTCTTAGAAATGGAGACACTGACGAATCTTTTTACAGAGATACACACCACTACTACAAAAGCAAGGACCATTATGGAGGAAGAACATCATATTATCAATAAGGTGGGACAAGAAATCGATTTAATAAGCAGAGAAATGAATAATCTGGTAGCTGTGGGAGAAGAAAATACGGCCATGGTTATCTCAATTAAGTCCACTATTGATGAACAAAATAAAGCAGTCCAATTATTAAATGATCAAATGAATCAAGTGAATGAGTTGGCATTGCATTTAGAAAATAGTTAATGATCCAAATTAACACTGGATTTTTGTGTTGCATTGCAGGATTTACATTTTATGTAAGAATAAATGAAATATGTTGTGTCACAGATTTTGTCACATATTGATTTTATGTATAACATTATATAGAATGTTTATAACATAATTATGTATCTTGGTATAACGTTACTGCTTTAAAAAAAGAAAGCGATAACTAATATATACAATCCTACAATGCAAGATTTACCCCATGGGTAGGTTCATCCAAAAAACTAAGCGAATAAGTAATGACTATTAGCTTCCATGGGGCAGATTTTCAAACTGAATATGATTAGGATAAGACTCTAAATAGCATCGGTTGTTACCGGGTATTTAGGGTTTTTTTATTGTCTCGGAATATTCTTTTATTCAATTTCTCATATTTAAATATATTGTAAACTTGTAGAATATATTACATTGTAGTCGATTAAGGTATGATAGGAAAGAATAGTAATTATTACTGATTTATTTGGTGAAAAATTGTAAATGAAAAATAGTTATTCCCTGGAAATAGTTATTGTTTTCATAGTACACACCATATATAATCTTAACATGGAAATAATTGGAATATACAATAAGTTTGTACATAAAATTTAAAGAGTTTTGGAGTATTATGAATATGATGAAAAAAAATTATAATAAAAATAGATATAATGCCCTTCATATAA
>DALYNO010000071.1:0-10513 GCA_031975295.1 Anaerocolumna sp.
CATGATAAGCTTTTCCATATAATGCATGAATACCTTCTGCTAATCTTCCTACGGTGTTTCCAAGTCCCACTTTATCAATTAAATCCAAAATGAACGTTTCTTCCTTCTCATTTTTTGTACAAACAATATTTTCTTTTAGGGAAAAGGCAAATAACTTATAATCCTGAAAAACTGCTGCTATTCCATTCATATAACTTATAAATTCATATTCATAAATATTGTGACCATTCACTTTAATAATGCCTTCCTTCGGCTGATAAAGTCTGCATAGAAGCTTAACTATGGTTGATTTCCCTGCTCCATTTAATCCAACAATAGAAATTTTTTCTCCCTGCTCTACTGAAAAACTAATGCCCTTTAACACAAGATGATCACTACCAGGATAAGAAAATGTTACATTTTCAAAAGTTAGGGTCTTAAATTCGCCTTCAAATGGAATAGTACCTTCCTTCTTTTCTTCATCTGGTAAGGACATAAATTCAATAAAAGGGTCTAAATGCCCAGTCAATTGAATTACTCTGGTAATATTACTGCCCAGGGCATTGGAGGTAGTGGTAAAATTAATTGCTGCTGCAACATACATAGAAAAAGATCCTATACCAATTCGTGGTCCAAAGATATCGGACAACACTCTCATGCCTACATAACCATATGCTATCGCTGCCTGTAAATCATTGATTATACTATATAAACTTTGCACAAGCCCGATTCTTTTGTAAAATTTCGTAAACCACTCATTTACTTCACTATTATAGACTGCAATTCTGTCTGTAAGCATTTTACTCATACCATAGAGACGAATGTCCTTTTGGAGTTTATCCTGATAGGCCAGATTAACAAAATACCCATATTTTCTATTGACAGGAATCACCTCTTTAAAGAACTTCATTTGATACTTGGAGAAATACCCTTGAATGAATAAAGTAATCATAATGGTACATAACAGTAAAAGAATTAATACTGGACTTAAGGTAAACATAATCGTAATTACCCCAATTAAGGTAATAACATTTTTAACAAGATCAGTTAAGTTAACGACCATATTTTCTAATGCATTATGATTATTAATGGCAAACACTGCTCGTTCTTTGATGTCTAAATAATACGGATTCTCAAGATATGAAAATTCCACCTTCATAATCTTTTCCGCCATAGCGATACTTAACTTTTCCTTCATATACATATTTTTTATATCCATTATCCGTTTCATCACCCTGGAAAATAGTGCAAATAAAACATTGCATATTACAATTAATCCACCATACGCCAAAAGACTTTCAGGATTTAACTCTCCCATAAGTTCATCTATTAGGAATTTGGGCAGTATAACATTAATTAGAATCTGACCTGTTCCCACCAGTGAATTTATGATAAGCAATAAAATATAGGAGGGTGATAATTTCCAGCACAAAGAAATAAATTTCACAAATATAATCTTACTACCCATTCATTACACCCTCTTCCTTATAATATTTCCCCTGAATGGTGAACATCTTGTAATACGCCCCCTGTTCCTTCATTAACTCCTCATGGTTACCGTACTCCTTTAAACCATCCTTATCGAAAAGAGCTATTTTATCGCAGAACTTCGTACTTGCCAAGCGGTGGGATATGTATACTGCAGTTTTACCTTTTACCAGCTCACTAAAATTTTCATAAATTTCTGCTTCTGCCAACGCATCTAGAGCAGCTGTAGGTTCATCCATTATAACCATATTTCCGTCTTTATATAAAGCTCTTGCAATTGCAAGTTTCTGACTCTCACCGCCTGAGAATTCTACTCCATCTTCTTCAATCACTTTGAGCATAGGGTGATTAAACTTCTTAGGTAACTGACTGATTTTTTCTAAAAGTCCCACTTTTTCAATCGCTTGCTCCACTTTATCTTCATTAATTTGCTCTATAGAACAGGCAATATTTTCTGATACACTAAATGCCAATATATTAATATCTTGAAATACAACAGAGAACATGGCATATAATTCTTTTTTATTAAAGTTCTTTATTGGTATGCCATTGATTCTAATTTCACCTTCTGTTACATCAAAAAGTCTCGTCATCAATTTAACCAGTGTACTTTTGCCAGCACCATTTATTCCCACAATTGCAAGCTTTTCTCCTTTATGAATGGTAAAATCCAAATCCTTTATTATGTAATGGTCGGTCCCCGGATACTTGAAGCTAACCTTATCAAACACAATCTCTAGCGTATCCTCTTCTCTAAGTTTCTCTCCCCCTGCTTCACCTAAGTCTTTCTCCAGAAACTCATAGAAATCATGTACATACTGACCTTCATTGATGATAAATGTAAATTCTTCTGAGCCTTTATTCAGTAATAAAGAAAGACTAGTAACAGCAGTAATATACATGGAGAAATCGGCAATTGACATGCCATTCACCACCATATAGATTAAAAAACCATAAGTAAGTCCGTTACTTATGAAAAGACAGCCTAAATCTAAGAAACTTAACTGAAGTTCTCTATTCTTAATCTTCTTATGTATTCCAATATATTTGTTCACATCATTGGTGTAATTATCCAGGATCTGATCTCTAAACTGATAGAGCCTAATATCCTTACCATATCCGAAATCATGAGTGGTATTAAAGTAATACCTTTTTTTTCTTTCTTCGTGGGCCAATGCCTCTTTTAACGAATATTGATAGTTGTGAACGCTGCGTCTGATCCAGATACTGATGCCAACGTTAACCAAAAGACCAATCAAAATGAATATACTTAACCTACCAATGAATATAGTCAGAATGAGTATGGATAAAAATATGGCTGGTATTTCAAATAATTTATGATAGACACCTTCCACTCCATTGTCATTGCTGCTGGTTGCTTCCATAGCTCTGTTATTCTTTTCAAAGAAAGTTGCATCTTCCATATGTTTATAATCCACTCCAACTATCTTTTCAAAAATATCTCTTATATAATCAATGCGAAGTTTGGTAATCTCAGGATAAGCATAATTTAATAGAAAAGATTTGAGAAAGCCTACAAAACCTGCTGCCAGAAAAAAGCCACCGGTGATGAGCAAAATCCGATTTAAACTATCAGTGGCTTCTCTGGTTAATTCCGTTATTAGTAGCTTGGGTAATATGATTGCAAAAAAAGGATATATGGCTGTTGCTAAAGTATAAAAGATAAAATAAACATATATAGTTCTATTTAGATTGGTTACATTACTTATCATTTTCTTTAAAGTAGATAAGACTGGGTATTTTTCATTCATTTTATACTCCCCCTATTAGATTTAGTCATTTGCTGAATCACCTAGATCTGTATATCCCTCTTTTTAAAAACAGTCAAAGCAATTCCCATAAATACTAAAATAGAAATTATTGAAACAATTGTTATAGTTTCATAGGTAAACATTAAATTTTTTGTTTGTGCTATCACATCCCCTGATATAATACTTTCTATATTGGAATAATGAATAAATATAAATGGTGAGAATTGTCTATAGGTGGTAGACAAATTGTAAATAATATTTGCACCCAGTAAGGCCGATATATTGATAGTCAAAGAAACTATTCCTGATTTAACTAAGGTTGATACCATAAAAATAAAGGTCACCATAACCACTATATATAATCCTTGCAGTAAAAGAGCTCTTATCAAATAGGAGGATAGATCAATATAATGTCCACTACCTGTGATCTCATTGAGTACTTTATTTCCATTTTTAAGTATAAATTCATACTTTGTATCCACTAACATGGGTCTGGCAAAATTACCAAAACCTTTTACAAGACTAACTCCCAGAAAGAAAAAAAACTGCGTTAGCATAATTAATCCTAATGAGCTTAAAAGCATTACAATATATTTACTGAATAGTACTTTTATTCTGGAAACAGGTTGAATTAAAAGAAATTTTAAAGTAGCCGGATTGTATTCATTGGATACACTATCACCACAAAAGAGAATAAGTCCAAAGGCAAGAAAACCTGTTGCTACCATCGTTATATTTCTGATATAATAATTAATTCCTGTATTCATATAAGCATCATCCAATGGAATGTTTTCGTCCAAATGGATCTGAATCTTTTCAATTTCCTTCTGATAGTATATTTTTGAAGCTTCATCTGCTCCTTCTATATATGACTGGTATTCTTCAATTTGGTTATTCGCTCTATCTCTCCAATTATCCGGTGAATACTTAGCCACTTCTTTTTCTAAATTGCTTTTTTCAAGTTCTAAGGATTGAAGGTAAGATTGTGAATCAGCCAGTATCCTTTCCTTGTCCTCTTTGGTATAATTATTATCTGCATTTACTTCTTCTATATAGGTCTTTTGATATGCTATTTGATTTTTTACATTATCTAACTTATACATAGGACTATTATATTTTAAGTAACTATTCTCAGAAGACTCATTGACAGCAACAAATATTCCAGATAATGCCACAAATAACAGTAAAATAATATATGTCTTTTTTTTAGCAAAAAGTTTTATAAACTCATTGAACACTAACCCTCGAAACATTATCTGATTCCTCCTTTAATTAATTCCATATAACGTTCTTCCAGTTCCTTAGAATGTTTGGAAAAGGAATCCACTTCCACACCTGCATTCATAATATCTTTTAATACCATACTTGGTTTTCTATCAGCCAGTTCAAAAATATAACCTTTCTCTCCTTCTCTAACAGAAGTGATTCCTTGGGTATTTAAAAGAATTACCTGGGTCTCCTCTTTTTTTTCAGTTTCAATAACATAAACTAGTGTATCATGAACCATAGACATACTTTCTATGGATGTGATGATACCATCTTCAATAAAAGCAACCGTATCACAAAGTTGTTGAATTTCTCCAAGAATATGGGAAGACACAAATACTGCCATACCTTTATCCAAGGCAAGCTTTTTGAGAATACTTCTTAGTTCAATAATTCCATTGGGATCCAGACCATTCGTTGGCTCATCTAAAATTAATAATTTAGGATCAGATAATAGCGCAGCAGCAAGTCCAAGCCTTTGCTTCATACCCAATGAGTACTTTTTCATTTTATCTTTTATGCGCCCAGTTAATCCTACCAGTTCCACTGTTGCGTCAATTCTCTCTCTGGAAATATTTCTAATACGCGCTATTTGCTTAAGATTCTCATAACCTGACAGATAACTATATAATTCCGGTGATTCCACCACTGCTCCAATATATTCAAGGGCAGCTTCCCTATCCCTCTTAATATCCTTACCCATAACTGATATACTGCCAGAATCCATCCCAATCAAGTCCACTAACATTTTTATAGTTGTAGTTTTACCTGACCCATTTGGCCCTAAAAATCCAAATATTTCACCTTCCTTAATCCGAAAGGAAATATCTTTAATAATTTCCACTTTTCCAAATCTCTTTCTCAGATTGGAAACTTTCAATACCTCTTCCAATATAACCTCTTTTCCAGAAAATAAGCTGATTATTTTCCTTAATTTTCTATTATTAGCTATTATACCCTTATTCTGCAAATTTAACAAGAAAACAATCTGAAATCTAAAACAGTAAAATACAAAACCATAACTAAATCACCACCTAATCTACATCAATTGCCTTACACTACTCATAGCTGATTCTATCAACTAAATCACCAATTAAATCAACATATGAAACCAATTACATAGTAGAAATTAGTAAATTCATCCTATTCCATATAAATTTCCCACTAGAATAGGCAAGAAACCAAGATTTATCCAGTAATCTACAACAAAACACTTGCAAAATAGGAAATATACGATAAAATATAAATGAATGTTAACCTGAAGTGTTTGAAAGAAAATATAAAAAAGAGAGGATGCCGCATTTCTATTCTTTCAAATATAATGTGCGGTAATACCATGAGAAATCTTATGGTATGAAATGGGTATTAAAATGATTCAAGCAAGTAATATAACATTAAGGCTTGGTAAAAGAGCTTTATTTGAAGATGTAAATATAAAATTTACAGAGGGTAACTGCTATGGTTTAATTGGAGCAAACGGCGCAGGTAAATCTACTTTCTTAAAAATTTTATCCGGACAATTAGAACCAAGTAAGGGAGATATTATCATTACTCCCGGACAAAGACTTTCTTTCTTACAACAAGATCATTTTAAATATGATCAATATGAAGTACTTAATACAGTAATCATTGGAAATAAACGTCTGTATGATATTATGAAAGAAAAAGATGCTATCTATGCGAAAGAAGATTTCACAGAAGAAGATGGTATTAAAGCCAGTGAATTAGAGGGAGAATTTGCATCCTTAAACGGATGGGAAGCTGAATCTGATGCTGCTACACTTCTAAATGGTCTTGGTATAGGCACTGAACTTCATTATAAATTAATGAGTGAATTAAATGGTAGTGAAAAAGTGAAAGTATTATTAGCCCAAGCACTATTTGGTAACCCAGATATTCTGCTTCTAGATGAGCCTACAAACCATTTGGACTTAGAAGCTATACGTTGGTTAGAAGAATTCTTAATCAACTTTGAAAATACAGTTATTGTAGTATCCCATGATCGATATTTCCTAAATAAAGTTTGTACCCACACTGCAGATATTGACTATGCTAAGATACAACTATATGCAGGTAACTATGATTTCTGGTATGAATCCAGCCAGTTAATGGTTAAGCAGATGAAGGAAGCCAACAAAAAGAAAGAAGAAAAAATCAAGGAATTACAGGAATTTATTCAAAGATTTAGTGCGAATGCTTCTAAATCTAAACAGGCTACTTCTCGTAAGAAAGCCCTTGATAAAATTGAATTAGATGACATTCGTCCTTCCAGCCGTAAGTATCCTTACATTGATTTTAGACCATTCAGAGAAATTGGTAATGAAGTATTAACTGTTTCTAACATTTCTAAAACGATTGACGGTGTTAAAGTACTTGATAATATTTCTTTTACTATCAATCATGATGATAAAGTTGCCTTTGTTGGACCTGATACTCTAGCTACTACTACCCTATTCCGTATTCTTGCTGGTGATCTAGAACCGGATGAAGGAAGCTATAAATGGGGTATTACAACTTCTCAGTCTTATTTCCCTAAAGATAATACTAGAGATTTTGACTCCGATGATATTATAGTTGACTGGTTAATGCCTTACTCTACTGAAAAAGATGTAACTTATGTTCGTGGTTTCCTTGGCAGAATGCTTTTTGCAGGTGAAGAAGGTGTAAAGAAAGTTAGAGTTTTATCTGGTGGTGAAAAAGTTAGGGTTATGTTATCCAAAATGATGATTCTTGGTTCTAATGTATTAATCATGGATGAACCTACTAACCATTTAGATATGGAATCCATTACAGCATTAAATAATGGTCTAATTAAATTCTCTGGTGTTGTTCTGTTTACTTCCCAGGATCATCAGTTTGTTCAAACAATTGCCAACCGTATTATGGAACTGACTCCTAACGGCTTAATTGACAAAGTAACAATTTATGAGGAATACCTAGATAATGATGAATTTGCACGTAAAAGACAAGTAATGCATGTTAATAAAGAAGATGATAATGACTAAGATAAACCAAAAATGATACTACTTAAGATGATTAAATCCACAAACTCCCATCATCTTACAAAACTGGCAACTGGAATATATTCATACTTCCAGTTGCCAATTTTTTCGGTGTAATGTGGGTTGTTGCATTCAAGTAAATAATCATAGATTTTTACAATAATAAGAAACCCCAGCCAAAAAAGGCTGGGGTTTCTTATTATTGTATGATAGACTATGTTTTTAGCAGAAGATGTTTGATATATAATTACGCAGCTTCCATCTGTCCAATCCTATGATTTACAAAGTTTACTTCAAAAATCTGTAATATAGCATCTACTACTTTATGACACATTTCCACAATATATTTGCAGTCAACTTTTACCTTACTTGCTACTTTTAAATATTCTTCATGCATTTCTTTTATAAAATCTAATATTTCATCCACTGTTTTAAGTATAGAGTTTTTTGTACGATCCATAATAGCTTCTGCACTATGAACATATTCTCTTAGTGCAAATTTTAATTCATTTTCATATACACAATGTTCTTTCATAGTTCCTTCGAAAGTACGATTATGTGGGAAAGTAAAATAATCTGCTATATAGTGAGTTACAACTCCTAAATGTTTCGTATAGTATTTGGTTATGCCTTTTTCCATCTCATAATCATCTGTAATTTTTATAATCTCATCCCTTAGGATATCAAAGGTTTCTTCAATGCTATGTCTTCTGGTAATAAAGGATGGTACACAATCCGGTAAGATGCTGCCAACATAAAATGCTTTTTTGTGAAGAAAAAGCCCTTCTAAATTCATGCTTCTAAGCAGGTAGCCGGCCAATGAGATGTGTGATTTCTTTCTCATGAATTCCCCCATTCTAGTCAAGGCTATTTATAATTAAGTATCAATATTCAATGGTAGATTGCATTTCGATATATTTCGACATGCTAATAGTTCCATGCTTCATTCTACTACTATTTTGTTAAGTTCACAATAAAAAATTATAAATTACTTATAACTTTTAAGAATAATTCCTGCATAAATATTAATAAATTTTATATACATACAACTTGTACTGAATTAACCCATTTCTTTATCTCCGTAATGATATATGTATATGTGAACTAAATCTTATAGAAACATGGCTACATAGTATTATATTTTTCTGATACCAATAAAATGTCCTATTATTCTAAGTAATTCTTCATCATCAATAGGTTTCACTAGATAATTATGAATTCCAAGGGGAAGAGCAGCTTGCGCTAACTCTATTTCAGTATGACCCGTCATTAATATAAAATGACCTCTAAAATTCCTATCTCTTGCTCTGTTAATAACTTGAGCACCATCAAGTCCTGGCATTCTTAAGTCAAGCAATACAAGATCAGGATTATATTGCATTATTTTAGCAAGCCCATCTTTGCCATCGATACCTTCACCACATATGACAAACCCTAATGCATCCCAATCAATCAGACTGCCAATACCTTCTCTTATAATTTCTTCATCATCTACAATCAATACTCTGTACATCAACTTAATTATTTTACAAAAACAAAAGATTCTAATTCAAATAGATGTCTGCCTTTAAACATATCTGCAGTCCAGCCGGTTACACAATCATCTACAACAAAATATAACCCATGACTACCAGTTACGTTTTTAATGATTGCTTCATAGTTACCACTGTCTGGGCCAATTTCACAAATACCGATTTCTTCACCCAATTCTTTATCATCAATCAATATTCTCATTTTGGAATTACATCCGCACCCTTTTACTTTGATCACTAATTTCATTGTTTTGCTGGAATAATCCTGTCCAAAATTAAAGTATTTATATCCAATGATACATCCTTTTGTTATGGACACAATCGCTCTTTCAAATATATTTCTTTCTGTAACAAAGGCACCACCAATAAGTACACAGGCAACTTCAGCAGGGGTAATAGCATATGGACTTAAGTAATCTAAAAATCCCAGAGAAGTCATTTCAACCTGTGGTATGGTACCGTCCTCTAGAATTTCAATTTTTTCCACACATGCTCGCCTTGACATAATGGTATTATTTGTCATTCTATGATAGAAAATATACCACTGATCATGAATAAGACAAATAGAGCCATGGTTATTACCAGCTGGATAATCAACACCATTATCTACTATGATTCCTTGATATACAAAGGGCCCCGTAGGGGATTTTGATGTGGCATATACAAGTCTGTTCCCCGTTCTAGGAGAGTAAATAAGATAATAAGTATCTCCAACCTTACGTGGAGAGCAGGCCTCAAAAAAGTGAAATGGCTCTTCTATTGGTATAATATCATCCTGATAAGTACCATCCATTATTTCATACATATTATCTGGATTAATCTCGGCAACAAAAGAACGCTCATATCCACAATAAATATAAACTCTTCCATCATCGTCCACTAAAACACCAGGGTCTATAAACCATCCGCTGCCAAAACAATCTTCATCCTTACCCTCTGGAATATTATACTTGTATCTAGAGATTAATTCAAAAGGTCCTTCAGGTTTCTCACTTACACCAACACAGCCTTTAGCACCCATAATATAGGCAAATAAATAATATTTTCCGTCTTTTTCCACCACATCAGGAGCGAACAACTCTCCATTGGTCCATTCTTTCGTATCTGATTCATGATCCCTATCACTTCTAGTGTGAAAGCAATGACCATGGCACTCCCATGTATTTAAATCGTGAATGGAAGCAGACCATACTTTTAATTTATAATCACAGAAATGTTCAGATCCTGCATTATCGTGAGATCCATAAATATATACTCTTTCGCCAAATACTCTTGGTTCACCGTCTGGAATGTATTCCCATAAGGGTAAAAATGGATTAGCCATATTGTAACCTCCTTAAATTTGCTAGTAAGTCCTATATCCATGACTTAACTTTCTTATAATCAATATCCTAGCATACTTAAATAGCTCCTTCTACGATTATTATGCCACACACTAGCACAAAAAAGACATATACAAATATATAATAAAAAT
>DALYNO010000071.1:10523-11460 GCA_031975295.1 Anaerocolumna sp.
AAAAATAACTAACAACATAGAAAATTAATATAGTATAATTTTATTAAACATACTATACCTAACAATGATACTATCTGTACCATGATTCCTATGTACCTAAAATTGCTGCTGTTAGAGTTGAAACAGAAACAAAAGGAGAATGCTATGACTAAAATGAAATTAAATTATTTTACCAATGACCATAGTTTCCCCTTCTTTATTCAATATGGTCGCCATGATGAAGATCTATTTATCCATACTCACGAAGACTTTTCTGAACTTGTAATCGTTTTAGAAGGCAGTGCAGCACATATAGTAGATGATGAAGAATTTATGATACACAAAGGAGATGTTTTTGTGATAAGCAAAAACACCTCACATGGTTATCGTAACACAGAGAACTTTCAGATATGTAATATTATGTACCGCTTAAATTACCTCTTTCCTGGCGATTATGATATTACTAAGTCTGCTGGTTTTCATGCATTATTTCTATTGGAGCCTTATTTTTCTAAAGAATATAAGTTTGTAAGTAGATTAAAACTGAATCAGATTCATTTTGATATGGTATTTCATTTAATCAATAGAATGAACAGAGAATATGAAGACAAATTAGAAGGTTGGCATACACTTCTACAAGCAAATTTTATGGATCTGGTAGTGCTTCTATCCAGACTATATGATTTTAATTCAAGTTCTAAAAATACTGATTTTATTAATATTGCGAAAGCAGTTTCCTACATTGAGAATCATTATATGGAAGATCTCTCTATACAAATGCTTGCGGATTTATCTCATTATTCTAAAAGACATTTTATCAGAATTTTTAATGAAACATATCATACAACTCCTGTAAATTATATTATTTCATTAAAAATTCGCCAAAGTTGCATCCTTCTGAAAGAAAGCAATTTACCAGTATCAACCATTGCCACTCGTTGTGGGTTTAATGACAGTA
>DALYNO010000072.1:0-11432 GCA_031975295.1 Anaerocolumna sp.
TTAATTCCAGAGAAACAGCAGAAGCACAAAAAGTTGCACAAGAAGAAAGATTAAAATCTGAACTTGCAAGAGTAAAAACCGATGAAGAAGTTGCAGTTGCTGAACAAAATAAAGAAAGACAAGTTATTGTTGCCCTAAAAGCAAAAGAAAGCACAGATGTAGTTGAAACAGAAAGAGTAGATCGAAAGAGATTACTTGAAAAAACAGAAAAAGATAAGTTAATTGAATTAGCTGTGATTGAAAAAGATAAAGCAGTAGAAATTGAAAAGAAAAATATTCAGGCAGTGATCAGAGAACGTGTTACAGTTGAGAAAGATACGGTTGTGGAAGAAGAAAGAATTAAAGACACCCGTGCTGTAGCAGAGGCAGAACGTTCTAAAACAGTAGCGCTTAAAAAAGCTGAGGAAGATGCTGAGAAAGAACGTATCGTAAAGGTGAAAACTGCAGAAGCCTTAAAACAGGCCGCAGAAAGTATGGCTGAAAAAACTATCATTGATGCAGATGCTAAATTAAAAGCTTCTCAAAAAGAAGCAGAAGCAATTAAGATGATTGTGGATGCTAAAATCTTAGAAGAATCCACTAGTGGCATTGCCCAGTCTAAAGTAATTGAAGCAAAAGCTTTGGCAGAAGCGAAAGGGGAAGCAGCTAAGATTGATGTATTAGAAAAAGGTGGCGCTGTAGAAGCTGATAATTTAAAGAAGAAATATCTTGCTGAAGCCGAAGGTATTAAAGAAAAAGCGAACAGCATGAAAGCTTTAGACGAAGTAGGCAGAGGCCATGAAGAATTTAAACTTAAATTAGATAAAGAAAAAGAAATTGAACTGGCTTCTATTCAGATTCAAAAAGATATTGCCAGCGCTCAGGCTGCAGTTATTACAGAAGCACTCAAATCCGCTAAAATTGATATTGTGGGTGGAGAGACTATGTTCTTTGACAAGATTATTGGCTCCATTACACAGGGCAAATCAGTTGATCGCCTTGTAAATAATAGTGATGTGCTTACAGATATTAAAGATACCTTTATTACGGGTGATCCAGAGGATTTTGAGAAAGAGTTGGAAAAGTTAATAGGAAGATTTCATATTACTTCCGAGGACTTGAAGAACTTGTCCATTGCGGGTGCTATTCATAAGATGATGAAGACTGCAGAGGGTAATGATAAGAATATGCTTAGTAAACTACTTGATTCTGTAAACAAGGCAGGATATAGTGATTTACCCGCATCTATGATAGAAACTTCACGTAAATGAGGTAGATAAAGTTGGAAGACAAAGAAAAAAACAATATAAATGGTGATGGTACCAGTGAAGTTACAAAGCAAGATATCAATAGGGAAACCAATGAGGAAATGGAAAATAGTACCTATGAAATTATTAAAAACCGTTTAGTAAAGCAAGGTGATGAGTTAAAAGAACGAATAGAAAAGCTCAATGATGCTAGAAAAGAAGTATTTGGTTCTATTGATACCATGCTTCTTAGCAGTGAAAGAATTATTACAGAGCATAACTGTGTGCCAAGAGATATGGCTCCTATTCATGAAGCTTTTTTGTTTGGTTATAATGTAAACATTGGACTGAAATCCAAGGTAGAATTATCAGATGTGTTTTCAATTTATAAATTTAAGGACCGCACCTTTACAAAAATGCCTCTTGATTTAATGAAAGATGACGGATTTTTAAAAGACTTTGATGATTTGTATAAGTATTATAAGAATACGTTCTTTGCTAAGTTTACGATAACGGAACCATTTCTTTATATGATCTTTCAGACTGGGAAAAGTGCCACTGATATCAAAGCATTTAAGTGGCAGATAGCTGGAGATAAGCTAACTTATGTGGATTGTAGGAGTGAGCATGAAGTTAAGTTTTTGGATAAAAATGAATTTAACTTCATAAAAGCAACCAGAGAAGATCAGCGTAGTGGTTTATATCCCCATATTTCCATTCAAGACAAAGTATTTGTAGAAACAGTTGGCGGAGACCTTACCATCAAAATTGAAGATAATACCCAGACTGGTAAAGGTATTTATTCGGAAGCTGTAGAAGATAAGGATCAAAATCTTGATGATGCAGATATATTCTACTCAGATTTGGGAGAACTGGTAATCCTTAAAATCAAGCCTTACAAGGAAAATGAGTACCGGTATTTTATATTTAATAACAAATTAAAGAATGTTGTAAGAATTGATTCCATTAAAGATACTTGTATTCTTTTGCCGGGAAATCACGGGCTTATTTTTCCGAAAGGATATTATCTTCAGAATGGTGAATACAAAATATTTGATGTTCCTGCCGATGGAGCAGTATTTGATCAAGTAATTAGTTCTTCAAACGGAGAAGATTATCAGTATATATTTTATAATCCAGAGACAGGTATCTATCTTATCTACTCTTACAACATGATTGATCAGGCTATTGATACACCTATTGTAAGCAGCGGTTATTCTCATTTTAACAACGGGGAAATGCTTGTATTTAAACCAGAGACGGAACCTAGAAAAAATCATATGCTGCAGATCTGGCAGACACCCTATGTAGGTAAGAACTATGTAGGGGAAAGCCATAGTGACTCAATTCTTTATAATATTGGAAATAAAGATATTGTTAATTGTATGGCTGATTGTATGGTTGTATTTAAGCTGATTAGTAAAGGTGAGGGGTATCAGAGTATTTATGTTGACATTGTAAAAGAAACGGAGGATATCCTTGATACGTATTTCTGGATTGAGAAGGAGGAAGCCTTTTCCTTAAAAGAAGTACTATTACGTATTAAAGAAACGTCTTCTTTTGCCATCGGTGAATTTGAAAAAGTAGTTAGAATTAAAAATGCTACCACAAAGCAAATAGGCGATGTGAAAAATGAGTCTGAAGAGCTTCTTAAAAAACTGGATTATGGTACATTTGATTCTATTGATGAATATGTTAAAGTTTTAGCAGAAATTCGTAATTTAAGGGGTAAGATTGTATCACTTAGGGATTTAAGATATACAGATGTTAAGATAGTCGATACGCTAGATAAGGCAGTAAAAGAAAAGAATGATGAGTTCTCAAACAAATGTGTTCAGTTTATCCTACAACCCGAAGGGTTAAAGGTTTATTCGGATAAAGTAAAAGTACTTCAAGAAAGTATTGAGAAAGTTACCAAATCCAAAGAGGGTAAAGAACTTACAGAAAAAATGGATGAGACTTCTTCAGATTTGGAGCTGCTGATTGATATTGTCGGTAATTTTAATATTGAAGATCCAACCATGACTACAGAGATTATTGAGAAGATTTCTGCACTGTTTTCACATTTAAACAATGCTAAGGCAAAAGTTAAAATAAGGGTGGATGATTATTCCAGGAAGGAAATGACTACACAGTTTAACTCCCAGATGAAGCTTCTTAGCCAAGCTGTAGTTAACTACCTGGAGGTATCCGATACAGTAGACAAATGCGATTCTTATTTAAATAAAGTAATGGTACAAATTCAGGAACTGGAAGGTAAGTTTGCAGAGTTTGATGACTATGTAGTACAACTTAGCGAAAAAAGAGAAGAACTTTATAATACTTTTGCAAGTAAGAAGCAATCCATTTTGGATAAATTAAATAAGAGGATTATGGGCTTGGCTCAGTCTTCTGAGCGTATCATAGCAGGTATTGCTAATCGTTTGGCTTCCTTTAACTCAGACAGAGAGATTAATGGCTATCTTGCAACTGATATTATGGCAGAGAAGGTTAGAGATATTATAGCCAGTCTAAAGGACTTAGGGGACAGCGTTAAAGCAGATGAAATAAGTGCGAAGCTAAAAACTCTAAAGGAAGATGCCCTTCGCCAGTTAAAGGATAAGAATGAGCTGTATGTAAGCGGTGAAAATGTAATTAAACTTGGCAAACATCAATTCTCTGTTAATACAAAAGCCATAGATTTATCCATTGTGAAAAGAGATAATGATTTATACTATCATATAACTGGTACAGATTTTTGGGATCGAGTCGTTCATAAAGATATCAACCAGTATAGCCATGTATTCGAACAAAGTATACCCTCTGAGAATGAGGAGGTGTATAGAGGTGAATATTTAGCTTACTCCATATTTGAAGCGGCTAGAAATAACCAGTATGAGAGTCTTGATATCCTATATGCTAAGACGGAGGCAGGTCTAACAGAAACGACCAGGAAGTTTATGGAATCCAGATACCAGGAGGGTTACACAAAAGGCGTACATGATTTGGACGGAGCCAAAATACTTAAATCTCTACTAGAGCTTCACTATAACATTGATTTGTTAATTTATGGAAATCAAATTAGAGCTATGGCAAGATTATTCTATTACCGTCTGGCAGATGAGGAAACAAAGAATCTTCTAAATCTTCGTATGAAAGAACTGGCTAAAGTATTGCTTTATTTTAATACCAAACCTAACTTAGAGAATTTCATGCCATATCTCATACAGAAATTAGAAGAGGCTTATAAGAATATTACCTTTTTTGATAACAAATATATACCAGAGGCTTCCAAGTATTTATGTAAAGAGCTTATGAAGGGCGGAACGTTTGTAGTCAGTAAAGAAGCCGAAAGAGTATATAATGGATTTGTATCTTATCTAAAAGATAAAAATGCCATAGAGGAGTTCTCTCAATCCTTAAAGAACAGTATGAAAGATATAGAAGGTTCCTTCTACCTGGTTAAGGAATGGGTGAATGCATATAAATCGGAGGTTTTAACTGCTTCTGAAATAGTACAAACCCTGAATGAAGAGGATTTGGCCGGTATTCTTGATGAAGTGATTGTTATATTGCTGGAGAACAAAGGAAATATCGGAAGAGTTATTCAAGTGGAAACAAAGACTATATTAAGCGGCTTAGTAGGAACCCATGGTGTTATAAAAGAAGAGAAATATACCATTCAGTATACAAAATTTATGCAGAAATTAAATCACTATAGTAATGTGGTTGTAGCAGATTATCATAGGTTTCAAGCTATTAAGGGCAACCTAATAAATCAGTTTAAGGCCAAACTACATTTAGAGGATTTTAAACCCAAAGTTCTGACCTCCTTTGTTAGAAATAAATTAATTGATGAGGTATATTTACCCCTTATTGGTAATAACCTGGCAAAACAAATTGGTGTTGTAGGTGACAATAAACGTACAGATTTAATGGGTATGCTATTATTAGTGTCACCTCCAGGTTATGGAAAAACGACTCTAATGGAGTATGTTGCTAGTAGACTTGGTATTATTCTGGTTAAAGTAAATGGCCCCTCCCTTGGTCATGAAGTTACCTCTCTTGATCCTGAGAAAGCAAATAATAGCGGTGCGGCTCAGGAACTTGTTAAACTAAATCTTGCTCTTAAGATGGGTAACAATGTAATGATTTATATAGATGATATTCAGCATTGCAATCCTGAATTTTTGCAGAAATTTATATCCCTATGTGACGGTCAGAGAAAAATTGATGGCGTTTATAATGGTGAAGCAAATACCTATGACTTAAGAGGTAAAAAAGTTGCTGTAGTAATGGCTGGTAACCCGTATACAGAAAGTGGTGAAAAGTTTAAGATACCTGATATGCTTGCGAACAGAGCAGATGTATATAATTTGGGTGATATGCTTAGAGAAAATGAAGAAGCATTTAAGCTTAGTTATATTGAAAATTGTCTAACCTCAAACCCAGTGCTTAATAAGCTATCCTCTAAAAGTCAAAAAGACCTATACGGTATTGTCAATATGGCTAAGGGTGCAGAAAGAGAAGAAGTTAACTTTGAAGGCACCTATTCTATAGATGAACTTACAGAGTATATTAGTGTAATGAAAAAGTTATTTGTAGTTAGAGATATTGTGTTAAAGGTTAATATGGAATATATTTATTCTGCTGCGCAGGCTGATGAATATAGGAAGGAACCGCCATTTAAACTGCAGGGATCCTATAGAAATATGAATAAGATAGCGGAAAGTATAGTTTCTATTATGAATGAAGATGAATTATTTCTACAGATCCTTACTAGCTATGAAAATGACTGCCAGACCCTGACTACTGGTGCAGAAGCAAATATATTAAAGTGGAAAGAGTTGGTTGGCTGTATTACGAATGAAGAGCAAATACGACTTGATGAAATCAGAAGTATATTCATGAAGAACAAGTTAGTAAAAGGTGAGGATAAAGTTGGTCAGGCAGTATTGGTTCTAAGTAATCTTGCAGAATATCTGGAACAAATTAAAGAAATTTTAGATAGAGGGAAATAAAGCCCTCAATTATTACTTCATAAAAATAAAATGGCTATTCTCATCTGTCAAGGTGTGGGATAGCTATTTTTTGATTACATATATAAAGATAATGCTATAAATTATTTAGTTTATTAAGCATAAAACTTGAAAATTGTCATAAAAAAAATATTAAATTTTTATATGAAGAAGAATATTTATACATTTTATTCTCTTGACTTATATGTTAGAATTGTCTTTACGAGAAGTTATATGAGTTGGAGTTAAACACAAAAAGATGTAAGTAGTAACGGGAAATAAAATGAAAGGTTGCCACAGGAGGAGGCCTTCATCCTTATAAGTGGCAGTATGGCAGATGAGTCTACCATATGCAAGGTGTAAATATGAGAGGTCTTGGAACAATTGTACACTTCTTGGCAGTAGTTGCAGGAAGCGGCATAGGACTTTTGATACGTAGTGGTTTAAAGCAGAGGTTTAATGAAATTCTTATACAGGCATGTGGAATTGCTACCATGTTTATAGGAATCAGTGGTGCTCTGACTGGTCTACTAAAAATTTCAGACAAGGGTGTGCTTGAGAGTGCAAATACTATGCTTTTGGTTGCTTCGCTTGTAATTGGCGGTTTAATTGGAGAGTTTTTAAATCTAGAAATGAGAATGGAAAAGTTAGGGACTAAGCTTAGAGGGATTTTTAAATCAAATAATGATACCAAATTTGTGGAGGGTTTTGTAACGGCTACGCTGGTTATCTGTATTGGTGCTATGGCAATCGTTGGTTCTATTCAAGATGGATTAACAGGAGATTCCACCATGCTTTTTACTAAGGCCATGTTAGACTTTATTATTGTTATGGTATTTGCTTCATCCCTAGGTATTGGTGTTATGTTCTCAGCAATCCCTTTATTAGTTTACCAAGGGACGATTACACTTTGTGCAGTTCTTATATCTGGTAAGATGAACGACACCCTAATCTCTTATATATCTTGTATTGGTTCTGTACTTATATTTTGTGTAGGACTAAACCTTATATTTGATAAGAAAATAAGAGTTTCCAATCTATTACCGGCGGTAATAATACCTGTTATATATACAATTTTTGTGTAGGGAATAATTAATTGAAAACAGCAAAAATGCCAATATAGAGTGCATTTTTGCTGGGATAGAAATAACGAATATAGTTATCCAACTACATTTTATAAGTTTGGTTTATTCGATAAGCAGGAAAGTAGTATATTGATTATTTTATCTTATTTTTTCAATATTTCCTTCAATCATTTTATAAACTTCATCGCATAAGAAATCAATATCTTCATTGTTATGACTTGTAATAATAATTAACTTTCCTCTTTCTTTTTCAGCAAACAGAAGGGTTCTGATATCTTCTACACCCTGATTATCCAATCCGTTCATAGGTTCATCTAATATTAAAATATCTGGGTTTTCCATAATAGCTTGTGCAATTCCTAAGCGTTGTTTCATTCCCATAGAGTATTTACCTACTTTTTTATTACTGCGCCAATCCAAACCTACTAAACTCATTGTATTACAAATACTTTGTTTATTCACTTTTTTCTTTATAGAAGCCAAATATAGCAAATTCTTAAGTCCAGATAAATCAGGTAAGAAGCCGGGACTATTTATAATGAAGCCTAAATTATTCATGAAGGTAATATCTTTCCCAATTATGCTATCATTCAGTTTGATTTCACCGCTGCTGACCTTCATAAATCCACAGATACATTTTAATAGTACGGTTTTACCAGAACCATTTCTACCAATTAGACCGTATATTTTAGAATTATTAAATTCAAGATTGATATCCTTTAATATTACTTGATTCTCAATTATTTTCCCAACATTAGTAATGGTTATTTTATTTTGAATCATGCGTTTTTCCCCCTTGCTGTAATAAAAGAAGCTATGGTAAATAACAAGATACTTGTGGTAAAAAATATAAATGCATATGAAAGTGTCAGACCATATTTTACATTAACACTAGTAAAGGTAGAGATCTGAGCCAAGGTAATCGGGGATATAACATAAGCACTATCTGCCCATGAGTTATAAATCATAATATCTAAAAGGACGAAAATACCAGAGATGATAACGCCTATTGCTTTATTAGTAAGCAAATTTAGAAAATAAATAAGGTAACCAATCCAAGCAAAACATAGTAATTCTAAGATAAAACTAATAAGAGTTGCATGTATTGGTGAGTAACTGCCTATTATAAAGTCATTCACAATAAACTTTGTCTGAAATTGTTCCCCTGCATTTGTTCTAGCCAATGTTCCCCATATTTTTCCCCAAGCCGAAGAAAAGCTTAATCTGGAACCTAAACTGACTATGCTAATTGCCAATAAAAAGGAATTATATAGAAGAGCCATAATAAATATATACAATGTATTTCCAATTTCGAAGTTCATCTTCCCAGACCTAGCCACTATATATGTATGGGTTTCCCGCCTGAAAGGAGCACTACTAAATAAATAGATGGCACCAATCATAATGACTGGTTGACAGGTAAAATCATTTATAAGATGTACATAACCCCAAGGCATAGCCTTAATCTGAACGGACTTTGAAAAATTTACAACAGGCTCTATATGGGTATAGATAAACAATCCAATCATCACAAATAATAATTTAGTACGAAGGGTGGATAGTTCACTGACTAATTGAAATCGAAATATTCTTATACTTTTAATTAACATTTAAATTTCTCCTCTCTATTTGTCTGGAAAATATAATAGAGCTGATTGCGAATATTATGAATACTGTCAGAGTGCAGAGCAGCAAGGTTATCTCATCAGAGTGATACCCGCTTAAACCCGCAAACCAATTATCTAACCTAAACTGTGTAGGGGTTTGAAAGATTACGTATATTCTTGACATAATAAATGATAATAAAAATGGTGTGGCAATTACTATAAAATGATTGGTTATGAATGAAGACATCATAAGTGAAACGCTAGACCATAGAACACCCATTAAGACTGCCAGATAGAGTACAATTATAAAATAAGGTATACTGTTTCCTGTTTTTAGATATTTAAAATAAGGAAAGCCCATTGCTTCCATATCACGATTAGCGTTGTACAGAGGTTTAAATAAAGAGGCAAATAAAATAAATAGTATACCTGAAACACATACGGTTATACCGCTAATTACAGCATTTACTATTGCTTTGGAAAAAGCATATCTTCTACATCCCATACGACCAATAATGAACTGATCATTTTTAGATATATTTTCTTTACAATAGCTGGTCGCATAAATAGATACAACTAGCATAGGCATAAAGGTAGGAGAGTATATACCGCCAAATCCATAAGAATTAAACCAATAATATCTTACATCTATAGATGAATCATTCCCAATCCACAAGAAGGGAATTTGATTCCAGGTGTCCAGGCATATGCAGAAAATGATACCAATTATAACAAAAAATATCCTAGGCGTTAAGGTTTGCTTCATACACCCAATAATGTAGTTCATCATATATCTATTTTCCATATGCCAGATCCCCTCCAGTTACAGCATTAATACGATCTGCTTCATAATAATAATACTTGTTGCCCTCTAAATCCTCTCCATCTATATAACTTCTTTGAAAACACCAATATGGAGTTAACACTCCAGAATTATTAGTTTCATCGTTTACATCTGCAACAAACATGTATTGTAGCCATATTTTATCAATTTCGCTCTTGCTGCTTATAATTTCATTGGAGTATTTATCTTTAAGTTTTTCTATAGCGCTTTCAACAGATATGAGGCTGATCTCTGACTCTTTCATTATATCCCATGCACCTTGAATATCCAAATATTCGATTCCATTGTCTGATACAATGACACTTAGGTATGAATTTTGATAGAACATACCACTAATTGAGGATTGAATAAATGCCTCTTTTTTTCCAAACAGTGGAATATCCCCTCTAGTTATGCAATATTCCAAGTAGTATAGAGTACCAATCCCATTCCAATCCTCTATTGACTCTTTCATCCCGCTCTCAATCTCGGCTTCATAACCTGGTCTTTTTGATAACTCATTTTGCTCCTTGATTAAATCATCAGCAGTTACTTCTACTACAGTTAATAATTTAAATCTCTCATTTACATCCTTGTTATATGCATCTTCTAATCCTTCTATGTTTTTACTAACAATTTCATTTTGGGCTATTTTATCCAGATCTTTAACTAAAAAGGTTTTATTTTCGATTTCATAACGATATTTAGAATTAATTAAATAATGAATATTACCAATTCTTTTATCTCTTTGGTAACGTAATGAACTATTCCATATAATAAGTTCTTCATTGTTGCTGGATGTAATAATCTCTTTCATAAAAGGATTAGATATTTCTTCTTTGGCAGTCTTATTCACTTCTCTGTCTTTTATTAGCAGTGAGGTAAATTTATCTGCATCAAATTGCTTGCCTATCACATTATATTGGTAATACTTATTTGCTTTAGGTACTATAATATCTGCATTAACGGTTAGGTTTGTGTCTATAGTAGCTGTAATGTGTTTGTCTTCACTTATGCTATTTCCTTCTGATTTAGACAGCTCTGATACAGTTAACTTATCAGTTGGTTTAGGCACCTCATTATCATTAACAACTTTGTCACAGGATACCATTATTAATAATACAATTAATAAAATACCAGCTAGATTTATAATTCTCATCAATACCTCCGTATGAACTATATTAATTAAATTCATATTTACAAAGCAATATAAAGGCATTTTTATTAGAAGTTAATAAAAATGCCTTTATATATTTATCTATAAGTTAGTTAAATCTTAAGGTGCAAAACGACCAGAGATTTTTAAGGCAGTTGTTGAAGTGCTAGTATAATGTTTTTTTCCTTCAATTGTCATTTCGTCATTTATAGATACAGTAGAGGCATATGGAATACTGTAGGATGTTACATAATTAGAAAATGTGTGCCAATTATCCACATAATCATTATATTTTCTGTGTAACATGCATGCAAATACATTAGATGATGACATAGTATTTTTGGTGGTGGTATTTCTACCAATGGAAGACCCCTCCTTCCGCTGGTACTTACAATAAATTACATTTTCATATTAACTTGAAAAAGGGAGTTAGTCAATATGTTTTGTCTATTCTACGAGTTTTTTGTCTATTCTACATAAATAATATGAGTTGCCCGACAAAAGCCCTATTATATAATTTTCATTGGCAATTTGTACA
>DALYNO010000073.1:0-11328 GCA_031975295.1 Anaerocolumna sp.
CTTGTCAATTTTGCTATACATACCTAATGAAAATAAAACATCACCATTATCACGAAAAATTTCTTTTAGTAAATCACCATATTCATCATCAAATACACTATTAAAATCTTGTATTATTCTTTTTTTCCATTTCCCCCTATACAAAAAATATCGTAAGTTCTCTTTTGAATCGTTTAATTCAACAAATAATCCTCGTATATATTTTTTTTCTTTTACTAATTGATCTATTTTTTCTTTACTTTTTCCATTTACACGTTTTCTATATCGAGCAATTGTTATCACGACAGCTATGCATAATATTATTATTCCTAAAATAGTTATCCATGTAAACATATTGCTAAAAAAGCTTGCAATAATACCAAACCATCCATCATCAATTTTTTCTATAATACTTTTTTCAGACTCTTGTATTGGGGTCGTACTTAATGCTATTTCCCACATATAATCCCCTCTTCTCTTATATTTGTTTATTCCTTACGCCACTGCATTTGCATTAATCTCTTCAATAACCTTCCTTATCCCCATCCATACATTTAGATCCGTAAAGATTTCCACTACACTTCCTTTATCTGTAAATGGAGATTCCTGAAGTACTGAAAAGTCTTTCAGCATTCCATTATGAACAATGTATTCAACAATCTGGTTTACAAAATAAATTTGTGTAGAATCAAGATTTGTTTCTACCAGGAACTCTGAAAATGCTTCTTTGGCAGCATTCATATCTAGTCCTATAATTTCTCGTACAAATTCCCCTAAATGTTTTTGTCCATATTCCTGTTCATAGTCATCTCTTGTTCCAACTTCTTTCCATAGTATTTCTTCTAGCAAAACCATATCTTGCGATGAAAGTGGTTTATTGGTTTTTAATTTAGCAATTACAAGATTATCCTGATGTTGTCTCACATAAAATTCTGCTTTTGCTTTGTAATTTTTCAATTCATCACTTTCTAATTCAGACTCTTTCCATTCCTGCGATAAGATATCATCATCAAAATGTGTATTGTATTTTAATGTTCCACCCTTTGGAATATACTTCATAAGATTTCTTAATTTCTCTCTTATATGCTCAAACTCATTAATTCCAGCACGATCTATGTAGTCTGTATGAAGTATCTGATGAATCAATTCAGATTGAACCTGTATCTCAGGTATGTTTGCCACATTCGAAATAGCACTTACTCGCTTCATCAAATCACTTCGTGCCTTTGAATATTTCTTTCCTACCAAATAAGCAAGTTCAATTCCATACATGAGTGCATCAAATCGAACTGCACTGGCTTCATCTGCATCTGGTAAAATAAGTGGTGCTACTTCTTCTCTTACCAATAACGAATCTTCATAAGTCAATGCATTATAATTATTTTCATAAGAATATAAATCAACATATTTTAAATGCTGCTTTACGGCAAAATTATCTCGATTTAGCTCTGACACTTTTTCCGACATTAATTTCACCAAGTTATTACGATATTCTATTAATCGTTCTGTTTGATAATCAATATCTTGAAGCTTGTATGCGATTTGAAATTCCAAATTAAATATTGCACCTTGAAGTGCCATCATATTGGCTGTTGGCTTCCCATTGCTGATTCTAAAGAATTCAAAATTTCCGCAGAAATCAAAGATGTAAAATTTATTTTTATCCTCACCATCTAATAGGCCTGGACACAAACGTGTTCCTCGTCCTATCATCTGCCAGAATTTTGCCTTACTCATCACTTTTTTGAAAAAGACTAGATTCAAAACTTCTGGAACATCAATTCCAGTATCTAACATATCTACTGAAATCGCAATCTGAGGCATTTTTTTCGAATCAGAAAATTCATCTATGGCACTCTGTGCATAGGTCATGTAGTTATCGATTACCTTTGCAAAACACTGTCCATTTTTAGAAAGATGTGGATATTCTTTGTTGAATACTTCAAGAATCTTCTCTGCGTGGTCATGATTCTTTGCAAAAACAATGGTTTTTCCAAGTGTTTCTCCATAATTAATTTTGTTTCCATCTGTCATTAAAATATGTAGCACCTGTTTAATCGTATCTTCATTGAATATCCATGTATTTAGTGCTGATGAATTAATTCTTTCAGGCAATTCTCCATTTTCATCTTCAAATGTTTCTTCGTATTCTTCTTTATCTTCTTCTGATAATTCATCATATACAATTCCCTGATCAATAAATTTCATCGTTGTTTCTACCGACATGAAATCTACCAAATATCCATCTTTTACTGCCTGAGCTAATTCATATCCATATGTAGGAACCCCATTTTCTAATTCAAATATCTGATAAGTATTCTTATCAATTTCATCTTTAGGCGTAGCTGTAAGACCCACCAGTGGTGCGTCAAAATAAGTAAAAATATCTTTATATTTATTGTAAATGGAACGATGTGCTTCATCACAAACTACCAGATCAAAGTGACCGCTTGTAAAAAGTTTTCCATCTTCATCCTTTATTTCATCAATGCAATTCATCATTGTCTGATAAGTAGAAAATACACAATGAGCATTGTAATTCTCTTTCTCTTCACACAAATTTGTTACAGATAAATCAGGCATCAGATTCACAAAATTTCGTTTTGCCTGTGTAACCAGCGAATTTCTGTCTGCTAAGAATAAAATATTTTTAATCCAGCCTGCATGTAACAATACTTTGCATAATGCTATGATTGTTCTTGTTTTTCCGGAACCGGTTGCCATGACTAAAAGTGCTCTTCTACGATTTTTCTGGTCAAACTGATCACATACCGCTTTAATAGCACCTTCCTGATAATAGCGTCCTGCAATATCCTTATCTACTACAATATTCTTAAGACTTGTGCGCATGGTTTGAAGATTAAAAAGTTTCTCCAAGTCGCGTTTTGAGTAAATAACGGCTACTTTTCTCTCTGGGTACTGATTGTCTATGATTCTTGTCTCAAACCCATTTGTCAAAAATACAACTGGTCTTCTATGATATTGCTTTTCCAATAAATCTGCATATAGCTTCGCCTGTTGGCGCCCTTTTACAACATCCACACAAGTACGTTTTGCTTCAATTACAGCTAATGGCTTATGCGCGTCATCGTATAATACATAATCCGCACGTCCCAGTTCTGATTTATTTGGCATTCCTGGCAATTCAACTTCATTGATCCAGTCTTTCCCTTCTGTCCATCCTGCATCCTTTAACATAGAATCAATATAAATCTTTCGCGTTTTGTATTCGGATAAATCTAGTGGTTTTGGAACATAGGACTGTTGCTGTTCTTCTCTTCGCTCTGTAAGTTCCTCTTTTAATGCTTTATTCTCGGCAATAAGGGTTTTCAGATCTATGCCAGTTTCCATAGATTTGTCAATTGATTCAGCAACGGCATTTGCGTTTTGATTTTCTAGAAGTTTAATATCAAAAGATTTTTCTGAATAATCATCTGCGTAGCAATACGTTACATAGTCAAGAAAAATATATAAATTTTGCAAACAAAGTACTGCTTCATCCTTTGTTACCTTTCTTCCATTATGTGCAGCACGATTACCTATTCTACGTATCAGATCTATACGTTTCCATAAATCATCATCTACAAGGTCATGAAAATCTTCTGTACTCATTAAACTAGCTAAAGTATCCTGATATGGCATTTCTAAAGACTTGTCCACAGAGTACATCCATTTAATTGCAAATTCCATCGCCCGACGACAATTGATAATACAAGACTCCACGTCTATTTGTATGACTTTTTCTGCCACAATTGCCACATCAGCAAAACTATTAAATTTTGGTTCTTGTTTTAAATAATCAAAGTTTGTCATCTGTGAACACCCCTTATATAAATTAATAATCTATATTCTTTTCAGTTATATTAAAAATTAGTTTCCAAACAACTTCACTAATGTTGACAGTAATTCACCTATAATTCCAGCATTTTTATAAGAATCAATTAACGTAACTGCAGAAGAACTGCCTGCAACAATCTTAGGTATTATTCTTGATAATTTATCTTTTATACTTGGAGTCATAACCTCATTTTCACTTTTTAACATTTGAACTATATCATTCAACACCTGTACTAATTCATGGATATCTTGTTCATCATGATCAGGATGTATACTATGTATCTTATCAAAATCTACAATCTCGAACTGCTTATTAACAAGGTGTAATGTTAAATCATATGGATCATTAAACCAATATCTATCATAATTTTTTACTACTCCATCTATTTTAGAAAATTCAATGCATACTCCAAAATATGCTCTTTCCAAAACATGCATAATTACTGATGACTTATTAATGGCTCTATTCGATTTAATCTCGAAATGAGCTGGTATTACGTCATTATACCCTCTATTACTATACGTAGGCATACTTTTAAGCTTTACTATACTTGGCTCATACCCTGGTGGACTTGTTACACAAATCAAAAAGCCACCTGGTACACTGTAATCATCAATAAAACTAATATTTCCATTTTCCAATTTAGTACATTTCGTTTCCCGACCTGTTGGTTTTTCTTGTATTAATGCATTTCCAGAAACAATTATTGGAAAAATGGGCGTATCTGTTTTGGCACGTGGTCCTAATTGAGTTTCATAAGACCAATTAATGTATTTTTCATCAATAAAATTAACCTTAACTTTTCCATTTAAATCTATAGATTGATTAACCAAAAATTCATGATACATAACTTTTCTCCTAAATATTAATCTATTTTATTATAATCAATATTATATCCCATTGCTTTTAGTTCTTGCAAAACACTAAACTTCCATTGTCCACTATCCGAATATACAACACCACTCAAATCTGATGGAATCTCAATATCCTTGTCGGCAATGAGCATCACCTTATTTCTTCCAAACTTTCCTATGAAATATCCGGCTTCAAAAACAACATTTTGACGTGCTCTTTGCTTATAATCATTTTCTTTTTTCGACTTACCTTCATCGTCGGCTGTAAAAAGACAGATGGCCCCACTAACATCAGCATTATATTCTATTTTTTCAATAATTGTTTGTCCTTGATTCGCCTGTTCATGTAAGATTATAGGAATAATTCCTTGCTTTTCAACTAATCTGGCAACTGACTCTTTTATTTCACCATCATGACCATGTACAATAAAAACTTTATTATAATTATTTGATGTAACCTTTCTCTTTTGTTGATTTGATTCACCTTCATTTAAATCACTGAGATATGTTTCAAATACGGCTTTTGAAACCAGCAAACCTTCTTTACACGCATTTACAAATGCACTATCAGGAGTACCCATAACCCACATAGATAGTGAAAATGAAGTATTTTGAAACTCCTTATGTTCATAACTATCTTTTCCAAATATTTTTATTAACAAGCGTTCCGTTTTGTTTTTCCATGCAATAAATTCAGGTTTTCCTGATGATACTTTTAATTCGATTAGCTTATTTATTTCATCAGACACTTCTTTTAGTTTTTCATAGTTATTCATTATGTACCCCCATTTTGTATTTTTACTTAATATTTTCGAATTCAACAATTGCTATATTTCACTTTTAAGTTTCTGTGTATTTTTCATTATCTGATTCAAACTATGTGCGAAATAAATCAGTTGCTCCTCCAATTCTTCCTCTAGCAATCCAATATTTTTTAGCAAAACCCATATAATTAACAACCTTTTTTCCGCTGTCTATTTTTCCAGCATTAATTTTTATTAATTCTTCAAATTCATTATAATTTACTAAATATATTCTTTCAAAATAATCTATATGGTCTATAAAACTTTTCAAAAAATTCTTTAAAGCTTCCTTATTTTTAGGACTAATTTTTCCGCGTCCTTCTCCCTTCCTATATGTCATAAAACAATGATTATCTTCCTCCCCCAGCTTTTTCTTTTTATAATAATCTTCTAATTCCGCAATAAATGCTGCAATATTTTCTTGTAAAAAAATACCTTTAACCGCTTGCATCCCACCAGTCATTGGCATAAAAGAGAAATTCTCTAATTCATGATATTTCTTATTGCAATCCTTTAATTCGCCTAAATATTCTTGTAACTTATCTTCATCGTCTTTAAAGTCTCTATATAATAAATTCTTATATTTTTCATAATATCGATTTCTTCTAGTATTGGTGCTTTTGTTACTCCCAAAATTAAAAATAGTATCTCCAGCCATTTTTAATTTTAAATTAGACTCTTCACTAGATTTTTTTGATTTTATATAACAACGAGGTGGTCTATTGGTACCTTTATCTTCTAACAAATCAAAATTTAGCAAATCCTCAAAGGATGTTTTGTATGCTTCAGTATACATTTTCCATGTTTCAGGGCACGAATCTAAATCATAATCTTTGTTCTCAAATCTAATATTTTTTTTCATTTTTCCCTTCCCAATTATTTTAAAACCTAGGACGGCTATAGCCAAAATCATACAATTCATATTACCGAATAATACACCACCCCAAAATAAGGCTTAAATTTTTTTATTATTAAAGTTCTTAATCAAAATATTTCAGCATCAATGAATCAAATAACACCTGCGTTTCATCTAATGAATTCTTAACTTTAACTTTCAATTTTTCAACTTGTTGTACGAATTCAATGAACTTATTCTGCATATCTTTAGGTGGACATATTATAGGAAAATCTTCAATATGATTTTTATTCAACTGCCTCTTATCAATTCCACCAACACATACACTTCTGATATATCCCAAATATTCTTTGGATACTAGAATTTTTAAAACAAACTCATTATTAATTTCTGGTTTAAGTCTTATAAAGTAAACATGCCCATTCACATTTGCAGTATCATCCTCACCCAGATATAATGCAGCACGCCCGAGAGAACTATTTTCAGTATTTATTCTGCCTGTCTTAGTCATCAAGATATCACCATGTTTAAGACTACTTCTTTTCATATTCCCATGAGTTTCTTTGTCAATAAAAGCAATATCCTCCATTTCCAATCTACCTTTCCAAACATTTTGACTACGAAAAAAGGTTATCCCCTTATCAACATAAACTTGTTCTCCACCTTTTGGTGTATTCCCACTATTAATTTGAACTGACAAATCACCTAATTTACATACCTGCCAATTCATAGTATTTTTTACTGGATCCCCAAACAGCTCGACAAATCGGGATTTGATGAGGTCATCCAATGCATTTAATTGAGTTTTCCTATTGTCTATTACTAGGTTTACCTTTTGTAAGATTAATGCAACTCTCTTTTGTTCTTCTACACTGATCAACGGAAGTTTCAGATTTTGAAGAACCTCTAATTTAATTCCTTGAATGGTTGCTCCCCTTGCTTGCTTATTTAAATATGGCGCTGATGCTTTTATAAAGTATCTCAAATAATCTATATCCCAATCTTCGGTATTGATGTCTACAATAGAAATTATATCTTGATTTGTACACATACTGACTTTATTAACTGCAACTTTTCCTACTCCTACACGAGTTCCAATCATTAATGAATACGGGGGTACAATCTTTGTAGCGCTCTTATTAACACCTTTTTCCGTTAACCAGTCTGTCGCATTACTTTGATCAATAATTTTTCCGTTTAATGCAACCGTTGTAATCCAAGGTATATTGCCACCAAAGTAACTTTCTACTTTCTTTGACGGAGTCCCACCAGACTGAAATTTTCCTATATTTTTCAACTGAGTCGTTTTCATAATCATCCCTACAAATCTAAATTTGCCTTTTCCTTTCTTCAACACTTACAGCATTGCCTTTAACTCAGCTAATTCCTTTGCAATCTGCGCGTCTAATTCTAATATTTTATCCATAATCTCTTCTGTTGGTGGATATTCTATTGCTTCATGTTCTACCTGCTTATATTTATTTATCGAAAGATCATATCCGTTATCAACGATTTCCTGCTTTGGTACAAAGAAAGACTTGTCCGTTCTGGCTCTGTTTTCTTCCTCATCTCTATTATGAAATCTTTTAATAATATCCTCTATATCATTTTCGTTTGGTGTTGGTGTTCTTTTATCATCTAAACTATATCCATCCGATGTCATATCATAGAACCACACGTTATCCGTGCCACCATGTCCTGTTTTTGTAAAAATCAAGATTCCTGTGGATACTCCAGCATATGGTTTAAACACTCCTGATGGCATAGAAATAATTGCTTCTAATCTCTGATTTTCAATAATTTCTTTTCGAATTGCTTTATGTGCCGTAGAAGAACCGAATAGTACTCCGTCTGGTACGATACAAGCACATCTTCCTCCAACTTTTAACATTCTTACGAATAAAGTTAAAAACAATAATTCTGTTTTCTTTGTCGAACATACTTTTAACAAATCCGGTGATACAGAATCCGCATCCAATGTACCTTTAAATGGAGGATTCGCAAGAATCAGTGAGAATTTTTCTTTATCCATATTCTGTTCTGACAAACTATCTTTATATTCAATAAAAGGACTTTCAACACCATGTGTCATCATGTTCATGGCTCCAATTCGAAGCATGGTTCGATCCATGTCATATCCAAAAAACATGTGATTCATATAATGTTCTTTTTTCTGTTTATTAAAGAAGATTTCTTCCTTATGTTTTTCCTTTAAATATTCACTTGCTGTCACAAGAAATCCAGAAGTACCACAGGCGGGATCACAAATTATATCATCCGCTTGTGGCTTCATAAGTTCAACCATCATACGAATAATATGTCTTGGCGTGCGAAATTGTCCATTTCTACCTGACTGCGAGATTTTAGAAAGTAAGTATTCATATACATCTCCACGAATATCAATTTCTGTCTTATCCGTTTCTTTTTTGGTTTCCATCATAAGTTTATAGATTTCATCTAAGGAATCTACTACCTTTGATAATACTAATGGTGTAGGCAATTTAAATATGGCATCATCCATATATTTTGAATACGCACTATTTTTATCATTGTGCAATGTCTTAATAAAAGGAAATACCCATTCCTGCATAATGGAGTACATTTTTTGTGCAGGGAAATCATGAAAAACAGACCATTTCAGCTGTGTTCCATCGATATCTCTATCTCCTATTTTAACGCTTTCTGCAAATATACTTTCATAAGAAAGTCCAAGCATTGCACTTTCTTTTGCTCTTTTATTATCCGAATCATCTAGATCATGTATAAACATAAGATATGTGATTTGCTCAATTACCTCTAACGGATTTACCAAGCCTCCTGCTGCAAATATATCCCACAAACTATCAATCTTATTTTTCAATTCTCCAGTTATCATTTTATTCGACCTCTCTATTCCATGTATAAGCGGTATAGCGTCCGCCGCCAATCTTTATGACCTCACCGCTTTTCACCAAATCATTTAATGCTCTTTGTACTGTTACCTGACTGATATCAGGACACTTTGTCATAATTTCTGCTTTTGTTATTTTCCCAATTGTTTCTTTAATCATTTCTCTTACTCTGTCAGGCTTTGACATGCCACTTGTTGTAAGTAATTTGACTCTGGAAGAAAACTCACGATATGCATTTACAATTGTTCCTAATGTATATCTTACAAATGGAGCATAATCACTTTCATTTTCATGCCAGCCTATGGAACTTGCCTGCAACGCCTCATAATAAGTCTCTTTTGATAATTCAACCAGTTTTTCTATACTGATATATTTTCCTACAATATATCCAGAACGATATAACAGTAAAAGAGTAAGCAGTCGGCTCATTCGGCCATTTCCATCATTAAATGGATGGATACATAAAAAATCTATTACAAACATCGGAATAATAATTAATGGATCTACCAAATCATTATTCTTCATGACATCGTCAAACGCTTTGCATAGCCTTTCAATTGATTCTGATGTCTCCCATGATGCTACTGGTTCAAACCTTACTCTTTTATTTCCCTGACTATCTGTTTCAGCAATGACATTATCAGAGTTTTTATAATGCCCTCCGCTTTCTATTCCACTAAATTTATATAAATCTCTATGCAATTGCAAGATGATTGCTGGTTTGATTGGTATGTGCTCATAGCTATCGTGTATTGTGTTGAGCACATCTCTATATCCAGCAATTTCTAATTCATCCCTGGTTTTTGGCATGGTCTTTGCTTGTACAATTTTTTTCAATCGCTCATCTGATGTGTATATGCCTTCAATTCTATTGGAAGCTTCAACACTTTGGATTTTCGCAATCTCCACTAATTCTGTTAATTCATCCGCATAAGACTCTATAAACAAGGTCTGTTCACCTTTGAATTCATGTATTTTAGAAAGTAAGGACACAATGTCTGGTGTCAATAATTCTTTCCATTTTTGATTATAATCGTAATCACGCATTTTAATTACCTCATTCAAATTTTAATTTTATTATTTTTGCGATTTTGATCTAATTAAATTGTAAGACTTAATTAAATCATTGTCAACAATCAATTTTATCATTTTTATCTTAATGATTAAATTGATTATTTGTTTGATCACATTAATTCACATACCTAATTCATTATATGCCTTTGTCTTTCTCCCATTTCTTATCACTTCTTTCTTCATCCTGTCGTTTCACTGTTTGATCATATATTTCCTGATAATCCTCAAATTGTTCATCCAACACCTGATTCATACCCAGTTCTTTCATAACTGCATTATAAAGTTTGAGATTATTACTTGAATTACCAATCTCAAAATTAAAAACCCCTGCTCTTATAGATGGTTTCAAATCTCTATAATCACCATACGCTCTCAGCTGTTCAGCTATCTCAATTGCTTTTATTTCTATAGATTGTTTCTTAAATGCTTTACATAGTTCTAATGCCTCGTCATACATTTCAGAAAAATTTAACCTATAACCATTTGCTTCAAAGTTGCCCCTTATTAAATCAAATACTTCATCTTCATCCATACCTTGTGATATCTGTTGACGCAAAATACGTTCGGGTACAGATAATAAGAAATATGCTTCTATATTAGGTGGAAATAGATTTTCTGATATTTCAGCTATATCAATAGCTTTTTCTTCCTTAGTTACGGCAAATTCATCAAAAGCAGGTTCTTCCTCAACTTCTTTTTGAATTGTTTCATCAACTAATTCTTCGTCAAACACAGAATCTTCATTCGTAATAGCAGGCTTGGTTGTCACAGATTCTCTTGCTGGCTCTTCATAATCCAGATGGTTCTTATCTGAATTATAATAAAACGGCAATGCAACTTCATTATCATCCACAATCAATTCCGTTTCGAGCACATCAAAACTAGCTGTTGCAAGATTTTCGTGAATTGCTATATCAACTAACTTCTGCTGATACTTTGCTTCCTTCTTCGCCTCTTTTAGTTGATTTAATTCTCCCTGCACTTCTAGATACCATTTCTGATAGGCTTGCATATCTTCCGTCGATTTAATTGC
>DALYNO010000074.1:0-3830 GCA_031975295.1 Anaerocolumna sp.
TTGTACAAATTGCCAATGAATATTTATATAATAGGGCTTTTGTCGGGCAACTCATTCATTTATATTGGGGTCAAATTTAGAATAAATTCTAGAAACCTGAGTTTCCCAAATGCTATATTTATTTTACTATAATAACTTATTACAAAATACCTTATGGTTTTTTATGAATTAACTTTGAGCATAATTACCAAGTTTAACCATAATCTATGCAAAAACAACTTGTACTAAAAACATATATAATATAGTACCGCCTGCAATACTAATCAATGTATTTCGTTTAAGACTATGTATTATGATAATAAATAGAATAGAAATTGCCTCTGGTATTCCATGACTTCCTGTGGTTACAGATACATCTTTTAATGAAAATACCACTAACAATCCCATAACAGCATATGGCAGAACTTTACCTAAAAACTGAATGGTATCTGGTGGAGTCTTGCTGTCTGGAAATAAAAGAAAAGGTAGAAATCTTGTTACCATTGTCCCAAGCACAACAAAAAAGATAGTTATAATGCTCTCAAAAATTGTCATTGTCATACTGTAACCCTCCATTTCTTTAAACCAATAAATAAGGCTACAATAAGTATCATAGATGGAATAATAAAATGCTCTGGACCTATGACTATGAGGCATATCAGGGGTAACCCAACTCCAATTAAGGCAGGGATATGATTCTTAGCTTCTTTCCATTGTTCTATAAATATAACTACAAACAATGCAGTTAATACAAATTCAATTCCCTTTGTGTTTATCTGAATAACTTTACCTAGTACAGCACCAAGGGTTGCACCCATTACCCAATAAAACTGATTCAGAAGATTTACAAATACCATAAACCACCCCTTATCGATGTCTTCAGGGATTTTAGTAGTACAATTAATAGAAAAGCTTTCGTCACACATACCAAATATCAAATAAAATTTCTTTTTTCCTGTATTCTTATACTTCTCAAGCATAGATATTCCATAAAATAAATGTCTTGCATTAACCATTAGAGCCAATATAAAGGCTGACAGCGGATGAAAGGCTGACAATAACAAGTTAACCGTAACAAATTCCATGGAACCTGCAAAAATAAACATACTCATAAATATCGGGTAAAAAATAGAGAATCCTTTACTGCTCATAAAAAACCCATAAGATACTCCTAGAAAAAGAAATCCAGCACATATGGGTAATGTATATGGAAGGGCTTCAAGAAAAGCTTCTTTCTTTTTATTCATACTCACCATCCTCCTTGATAGTCTACTGTGATTAAAACTGATCTATTTCCAAAGGGCACTTTTACTTAACACAGTATTACTTTTATTTACCTGGGCAATGGAAAGCTCTTTATTCGTAAGGTCTCTATACTTAATACTTAGTGTATTTTCATTTATAAATTCCGTATCCATTACCTTATCATTTATACAGACTCTACTAAAAGGGGTAAAATTCTCTCCATAAATGAAGATCAAACCATCCTTCGTTTCCATACTTTTAATTATTTGCTCATATATACCCATTTTCATATCCTTAACAGGATACGGATTCTTACCACCATAAACATACTTTTTGCCATATAACATGTCGTACTGCAGTAATTTCAGTTGGTCTTTATAATTGGGCTGATTTCTGCTTGCTTGATGGAACTGGGTTATAATCCCTTCATTTATACCAATTCTTTCCAGCACATATGCGTTTAATTGATATGCTGTCAAATCGTGACGTTCTCTCTCTAATGAAAAGTTACTCCACATAACATATTCCGTTTCATACCTGTCATTGATTAAATCTTCATTGTCAAAGGAAAGGGGGGGTAAATGGTCACCATAAAACACTACTACTGTAGGTTCTTTATACGTCTTTAATGCATTGGTTAAATCACCAATGAATTTATCCGTATCCTTTACTTGATTCACATAATACGCCAACTGATTCAAATAACTTTCTTCTGTCTTTTCTTTCTTCATGTTCTTTAGATTTGGTTTTATACTAACTTTAATGTTATGATTCTCTTCCATACTTATGTCCGGATAAATCCCATGATCTTGTACTGATATAGTATAAATAAAATCTTTGGAATCCTTAGCATTTAAAGCTTTCATAATTTCCTGTGTCAAAACTTGATCCCTGGCCCACCCAATGGGATTTAATTCTATATGATTCATGTACTCCATAGATACAAAGTTATCAAATCCAAGCATTTTAAAGACTTCATTTCTCTTATAAAAAGAAGCAGCATTGTTATGAATGACATAATTATGATAACCTAGTTTCGTAAGGTTATAGCATATACTCTCAGAGGTATTAGAAGCCAATATGGTTCTATAAGGATATTCACCTGTACCAAAAAATTCTGTACTCATTCCTGTGATTACTTCAAACTCTGTATTAACCGTACCTGCTCCATATACAGGTACCTTAAGATAACCAGAAGTAAAATCTTCTTTGAGTTTGGTATAATTAGGTACTGGATTTTCTGAAAATGCATAGTTTTTCAAGAGGCTGGTATCAAAAAAAGACTCCAGTTGCACCATAATAATATTGGGTATTTCTTTATTTTTACTAGTTACACCACTTGCTTGCTGCTTAGAAGCGTCTGTTATATTATGCAGTAATTCTTCCATTTTTTCCTTGGAATAATCACCAGGCTCTTCGATTCCTCTATTTAGTATACTATTGGAAAAACAGTACACAAAACCATACTGCTTATAAGCATCATGTAAATTATCAAAATGATTTGGCAGAACTTTCATATTAGTAGCTGTCAAAGAAAATAGATAAACCAGAGCAGCTGATACAATAATAGTCATAATGGAGAACATCCATGAAAGTTTCACTTTCGCTGCCTTTCTCCATAACCAGACCACTCCTCCAATTAACGTAAGTCCAAGGATTAGAATTAGTATTAGAAATAAAATATTGAAATACCCTGGAACCAGTCTGGGAAAGGAACCTACCAAATAAAAATCCATAGCAGACAAAGGCGTTAATCTAAAACATGTAATAATACCGTTAACTATACCAAGGCCTAGCCAAATCACCGAAATTGCATATAACATAAACTGCTTTCTGGTAAATAAACAGGACAAGGATAAGGTAAACAAAACTATAAACATATTTAAGAAGAAAATAATTGGATTCTTTATGGCAAATCCTATTCCCTCCATAATAGACTTACGTTGTATGATTTCTATTATAAATGTGATGCATAATGCAAAAAAAATAACCTGATATATTCTATATTTATGAAATACATCAGCGTTTTTATTAAGTTGATGTGTACCTGTTTTAAACATAAAAGTTATAAACTCCTTGTATTTGTCTGATATTCTCTTAAGCATTAAGGTCGATTATATCACCAGAATTTAAAATCGTCAAACAAGAATATGCATAAATATTTACATCTTCTGCCACTATTCTTTGTGAACAAAGTATGGGAAAAGCATATTCCCTGACTGACACGCTCACCCAAGTAACACACTAATCCTATACAAGAACAAAGTTCTGGCTCGCCATACTCTAGCGCTGACGCGCTGTTCCTATTAAGCGTCATGTGCACGGAGTGCTTTTTATTTTACAGGATAGTTCAGGGAACTTTCCTATACAACAAAAAAATAAGAGTGCCATGTGGCACTCTTACTATAACCGAAAGAAATAATTTTTATTTAGCTAACTTCCATGCAAAGATTTCATTTCTATCACAATATAATTTCTTACCATCTGTTGTAAGTCTGGCAGCCTGTATTACTGTAAGTGCTTCATTACCTTCTGCCTGGCAATCTTTCCTGGTCTTTTCATATGGATGGCAGAAATAAAAGATATATGCTTCTTCCCCTACTACA
>DALYNO010000074.1:3840-11312 GCA_031975295.1 Anaerocolumna sp.
GTCCAATGAGTGAAATCTTCAGAATAATATACGGAAAGACCTGACCAGAAATCAGCTATCATCCATTTTCTTCCACCTAATTCAAATACATTTGGTCCTTCATGGGGGCAATCTGTAATCTCAGCACCAATTACTTCCCAGTTATATAAATCTTCACTCATGGCTGTATAGGAGTGGGAATTGTTTCTCTCATCTTTATACCACATTTTATACTTATGGGGTGCTACTTCATAAATACAAGCATCAATTACCCGATTAGAGGACAGGAAAATCTCACCTTGAAAGCTCCAGTCCCAAAGAGTCCTGCCAGTATAATGGAGCATTCTGCGTTCATAATTCCAGTCCGTAGGAATTCCTGTAATATAGGAGACATACATATGATACTCTCCTTCACCGTATATAATCTCGGGTGCCCAAAATGTGTTATGACCTGGCTCTATGGCAAGTCCAGGAACGATTCCACGATACAACCATTTCACACCATCCTGGGATGAGGCAACACCAATGTCTGAGCCATGAATGCTGGAAAATCCAATTTGCACCGAAGTAGATCTTCTCTGTGTGTAAAACATATAATAACAATTCTCTTCTTTATTCCAAATCACCACTGGATCTGTAGCACCATTATAAATTGGATCTTGGTATAAAGGTGACTTAACTAATTTATCATGATTCATAATTATACCCCTGACATAAAAATTCTCACATGTCATTGTCGCTGCATTTTCGCGACATTCCTTTCTGCAGTTTATTCCTAGGTAACCGGATAATACCTTCCTGTCATTCTATATTTACTAACAATATAAACCAGGAGTAAACGTAAGTCAACGATACTTGTATATAAAGGTTGCTTTTGCACAATCTCTTTGTCTAAATAATAAAGATTTCCTTCTTATTGAAAAGAAATGCATTCATAAAGCATATAGAAAACCCTGTAATACATACAATTAGTACCAAAGCTTAACCTATGGGTCAATCAGGTATTAACTTATCTATTACAGGGCATATTTAAAATTTAAGCAAATTTTTTATCATACTACAATCTCTCTTACTGAACAAAATCATCCAAGGACCCAAACGTATATCCCATTTCCTCCCATTTGGTCAGTAATTCATCCAAAACCTCTGCGTTTGTCTTAGAGGTACTATGAAGAAGCACAATGGCTCCCGGATGAATTCTTCCAAGCAATTTCTTAAAAGCTTCTTCTTTTGACGGTTGCTTATCGTTATACCAATCAACATAAGCCAAACTCCAGAAAAATGTTCTGTAGCCTAAGTCCTTAGCCATTGTTAAGTTCTCCGTACTATATTTTCCCTGAGGTGGTCTATAATATTTTGCCATTCTCTGACCTGTTATATGATAGAATTCGTTCTCCAAATCCTGAATTTCCTTCGTAAATGCTTCAACTGTAGATATTTTAGACATATTGGGATGATGATATGTATGATTGGCAACTATATGGCCTTCTTCAACCATTCTTTTTACCAAATCAGGACTTGTTGTTAAGTAATTGCCTACCAAGAAAAATGTTGACTTCACATTGTGTTTTTTTAACGCATCCAAAATTGCAGGTGTATATCCATTCTCATAACCTGCATCAAAGGTAAGATATATTACCTTATTCTCTTTGTCTCCAGTGTAGTAAGCATCGTACTTCTTTAATTCATCAGCAGTTACATTTCCAGTAGGCTGCATTCCTTCGCCTCCGAAACCTAACCCCCAGTTTTCTTCACTTTCCAGTATTACACTTTTTCCGTTTGCATTAGTTAACATGGCCGCACCGCCACCCAAAAAATAAAAGCATGCTAATAGAACTGCATACAATATTATTTTTTTATAGTTTACTCGCCTCATAAAATACTCCATCTAATGTATTGCTAAAATATATTTCACAATCTATCAAGACATTCCTAAATACATTGTCCTTTTTACTCACTTTAATGGATATTTATTATGTTCAGGTTGATTAAAATACTTAAGTATCCCTAAATAGATGCCTCTTGCAACCTTTTGTTGGTATTCGTCATCTTTTAAAAGTTTTGCTTCCCTCCAATTAGATAAGAAACCACATTCTACAATGACCAATGGACATTGGGTATTTCTTAACATGTAATAACTGCCATTACTTTTCGCCAATCGGTGATTTCCGTCTTGAAGGGTTTCTTTTAACTGCTCTTGTATAATTTCTGCAAGTACTTTGCCTTTTGAGGATTTTTGGTGGTAAAACACTTGGGCTCCTCTGGAACTTTCCTGTGAAAAACTATTTTGATGAATACTTACAGCAATGGAAGCACTGCTTGAATTAATGATAGAAACCCTTCTTTGCATATCCGTTCTTTTCTTATCTCTGTCATTTCCATCATATAAACCCTTATCCTCTTCTCTAGTCATTATAACTTTAATATTATCATCTTCAAGTAATTTTTTTAGTTTATAGGAGATGCTTAAATTAATATCTTTTTCTAATACCTTATTTACACCTATTTTACCCGGATCAAAACCACCATGACCTGGATCAATTACTACAACCAGCTCTTTATCGTTAAGATTTATCATGCTCTTTATCATGTCAATCCCCCTTGGTGAAAAGAGGCTGCAGACCATTAAGATAATTATTAAGAATATAAGATTAAAGTATTTTCTTTTCATATCATATCCATAAGTATTTTTTTCATTATATTCCTGTATTTTACTATTTAGGATACTTCCTCTAAAGGAATTCATCGTTTCTTGTAATACTAACTCTTATGTAGGAGCTTATTTTTACGAATAAATTCTATATATGGTCTGGATACCAGCGCTTCTTCCCCACGCCTCATTTTATGTAATGCATTTTGTAGTATATCCTGCCTGATTTCATATGTAACCAGGGTGACAGAAGAATCCTCATTTGTAACTGGATAGGTAATCGTATACTTATTCTTTTCTTCCTTAATATGTTCTTCAAATCTCTGGCATTCTTCGTAAAAATCGCATCCAAATGTACAATCATCCTGTAAATAAATATCACATAAATAATATTCCTTTTCACAGAAATGTAGTTTTCTTACTCCGCCAACTGTGTAGTCAAAAATCTTTTTCAGTATGATACTTTCTTTCCAGACATTGATAAAAATGCAATAACCCATTTCCTTTTGTATTAATTTTTCATACCAGGATATCTGCTTGTTATCTGTATTCTGCCCAATCCCTAATATATAAAGAGGAAGTATATTCCCTTTCTTATAAAAAGTACTTCTTTCATTGAATTTGTCTATACCATTTCTTTGAAGGCGATAATCTATCGCCACTTCTCTACCATCATTCCTAAGCAGATAAAGGGTACTATACATGCCATTCTTCATCTTATACCTAGCACGGGTATCATCTTGGGGAAAACTTTTCTTAAGCAGCGTATATAATAACCGCTTACCCATTCGTAGTTCATTAGATTCTTGTATGTTACTATACTCACAGGATTTTTTATCGTAGTGAGCAAAATAAGGTTCCATGATTGGTCCAGCGGCAAGATATACTCTTTGTCCGCAATCACTGCAGATTAGCTCTCCCTTTGCAGCTGCCAATTTCCATTGTTCCACTAGTTCGCTGTTATAATAATTATTCTTATCTTTTAAATTATAAGAACATATTTCATCGCCATGATACATACAGTTTTCCATGACAGAACCTCTTTTCTATATTTTCTACCTTTACTTCATTGTATGATCTCTATTATATATGTAAAATGGTTTATCAACAACTAAGTATGCAAATATATATACCGATTTGCTTCTAGGTAATCATCTGCTACAGGGATTTTGTTTACACCAGAACAATTATTTTAATTAAACTTCCTCATACTTGATTGTTATTAGGTGAATTCAGTAAAAATACGTATAGATTTTAATATCGGTTATGTTAGAATTAATTTTATAATACGTTATAAAACTCAAACAAGAAATAGGAGGGGTGATATTTTGTTTCACAAAATTTTTTCCTTTATACCAAGTGCCTCTATAAAGGAGGCTATACGGGTTTATGCTAAGGATGTGTTTCATTCTGCAATAGGTTATGGTTTTATACCTTTTAAAGATCAGACTACACTTCCAGCTGACAAGTTTAAAGATCAGGCTGGCTGGCAGCCGAGAATTCCCTTTTTAAAGCCTGATTTACTAAACCTTATTGACAGTGAATATGGTGTAGAAATCAATCAGAAAGCTTACCCACTACGTTTTCAATTATCTGTGCCAGAACAAGGTGTTTATGCCGTAAGGGTTAAAATACATGGTGGAAGCTCTGGCCTAAATCATATAAACATATATACAGGAAGACGTAATCTGATAATAAGAGACTTATGCATTTCTTCTGGTGAAATTTATACCCACCAATTTTTCGTTCATGTATGTGATTATATTCCTATTATGGGACAACCACCAAGAGAAGATTTATCTATTTATATCTCTGTTACAGGGGAAACTGCACGTTTCAGCGAGATATCCGTTGAGAAATCAGATGCACCCACCTTGTTTATTGGCGGTGACTCCATCGTTGCGGATTACGAGGCTTATTATCCTTATAATCCAATTATAAATGGAGGTTCCTGGGGCCATAATATGCTGCAGTATTTTAACGGCCTTGCAATTGATAATCAGGCACATGGGGGAATGACCACCAATTGTTTCAGAGACGATGGACATTGGGATATTATAGCTAAGAGAATTCGCCCTGGTGATATTTTCATGTTCCAATTCGGTCATAACGATCAAAAACGACGTAATTTAGCTGCTTTTAAAGGTTATTCCCATAATTTGCGCTGGTATATAAACAAGGTCAGAGCCGTAGGTGCTATACCAATTATGGTTACTTCCCTTAGTAGAATACCTAATAAAGACCAACATGGCTTTTATGATTTATTAGAGGAACACGCCCTGGCTTGCGTTAGGGTCGGTAAAGAGATGCAAGTTCCAGTAATCGATTTACACACTATAAGTTTTGACTTATTCTGTACCTTAGGCAACCACGTATTAAAAGGATACTTTAATGATGCTGCACACACCAATGATTACGGTGCTTTGCTGGTAGCAGAGCTATTGGCAAAAGAAATTAAGGACAAGCAAATCACTCCTTTATTTCAATATTTAAATAATCACGTTACACCTCCTTGGACACCGGATGAAGCTTTACGACCACTTTCATTAGGCTCTCCTATTGAAAAACCAGAAAAGCCAATTCTTTCTATTGATTTGCCTGAACTACCTTATATTGACTGCAAACATATCAAACAGTTGCAGAGTTTAAAAGAAGCTATGGCGAAAGGATTACTTGATCCCTGCTTAAAATTTTTTCATCCTTTTGATGAAATACCAAGAGGACAGTTTCTCTTTCTCTTCTTCAAGGCTTCCAAAGCACCTGCAAAAGGTTCTTATCAAGGTAAATATTGTGATATCTATAAATATGAATGGGATGCACAGAATGTACAAGCTGCTATCGACGGTGAATTAATTGATGAAGTCACGACTCCCAACGATCGTTTTAGACCTGATGATGGGTTAACAGGTGGTGAACTTCTAAGCTTTATCATTAGAAGTGTACACAAACTTGGTGATAGAGCTTATACTATTGCAGAATGTGAACAGCAAGCCAAAAGCCTTGGACTCCTATGGGAGGGTTATGGCAGAGATATAAAAGTAAACCGAGCTGACTGTACGGTAGCTTTAGTTCGTATGATGAATGTTACATCCGAAGAGATTGCTGGTCTTCCAATCAAAAATACATTATAGAAATTAAACCAATTCATTACAAATTCATAGATAGAAAGAGGCTGATGTAACATGTACAATTACTACATTTTACATCAGCCTCTTCTAGCTTCGTATATACTTATCTATCTCATTGCAATAAATATATTCCAATTATACTTCCTTATCTAATAAACAGACAATTGCCTTCTCCACTCTATGATCTTTAATTTCAATTACCTTTATGTGAAGTGACTCGGCATCCAGCTCAAATATGCTCCCATCATCTGGTATAAAACCATATGTTCCAAAGACAAACCCTCCAAATGTGTCATAATCATCAATTGGAAGAGTTACCCCTAATTTTTCTGCAACTTCCTCAAGAGGCATATACCCTTTTATCTTCCAGGTATTTGAATCTATCTGTTCAAATTCCAGCTCATCTTCATCGTTACTATCATCATCGTCAAGATCACCAACCAACTGTTCCAACAAGTCATTCATCGTAACAATACCCATCATTCCGCCATATTCATCCAATACAACTGCAAAGTGATTTCTGGACTTTTTCATTTGTTTAAATAAAACATCGGCACGAATGCTCTCCGGTATAAAATATGCAGGTTTTACAGCTTCTTTCATAATGGTATCACGAGTTTTGTCTGTGATTCTAAAATAATCCTTAACATTTAAAATACCAACTATATTATCGATGGTTTCATCACAAACAGGATATAGGGAATGTCTGCTTTCATGAATAGTAGTCTCCCATTCTTCAATGGTTTCGTCCATCCATAACAAAGATATATCCGTTCTATGGGTAGCAAAATCAACAACAGCTAAATCGTCAAATTCAAACACATTTTGAATCATTTGCTTTTCATCTAAATCAATTACACCTTTTTGATTACCAATATCCACCATTAATCTGATTTCTTCTTCACTTACATCGTCGTCCTCTTCATTGGGATCAATACCGAACAGACGAAGCATACCATTGGTTGAAGCTGTAAGGACCCACACAATTGGAGCAAAAAACTTGGCAATGGTTGATATAAGAGCAGACATTGCAAGGGCTAGTGCCTCTGCCTTTTTCATGGCAATACGTTTTGGTACCAATTCACCAAATACCAAAGTGAAATAGGAAAGTATAAGGGTGATGACTACAACGGCAAGAGTGTCTAAGGTTTTTATAGGAATACCAACACCTAAATTCACCAGCAAGTCTACTAGTCTGTCAGAGAAATTGTCAGCAGCAAACGCACTTCCTAAAAATCCAGATAAGGTAATAGCTACCTGTATTGTTGCTAAAAATTTAGCGGGCTGACTGGTAAGTCTTGCAAGTCTTACAGCTCTTTTATCCCCCTGGGCTGCCATTTGTGCCAACTTGTTATCATTCATAGAAATAATTGCAATTTCTGCACAAGCAAAAACTGCGTTCAAAGCGATTAATATTATTTGCAAAAGTATCTGCCATATAATCGGGTCGTCCAAAATAAATCCTCCTAAATTTGATTCATAATTAGTTACTAACGTGTGAACTATCAATACAAAAAGGCACGCCCACAAACCTAATGTAACTTAGGTCTGCAGGTATGCCTTGTATATATCATATTTAATTTCATAATAGTTTGACTATTCGTACAATAACAATCGTCGTCCACGTTAATTACCTCTCTTTAATGTGAATTATTGTATCACAAAATATACCAACTGTCAAATATTATAATTTGAGATATCGTTTTTATAAATTG
>DALYNO010000075.1:0-11251 GCA_031975295.1 Anaerocolumna sp.
TTCCGTAATATACACATTCATTTTATAATGTTTTAGAAAAGTAAAAAAGGTCATATGTCCCTTTTTTATGATTAATATTATTTTATTTACAACTTAAATAGTTAATAATATTTCTGTTAAAACATAGATACAGTATAATTCTTATTTATAAATGATGAAGTTGACGATCTTAACAAACCTTCTTCCATTATATCGTTAGTATATTGACATGTATAACATTTATACTATTTGAATTATAATCAAGGATTACATCTGGAATATAGAATGGATAATCCTGTGAAATATAGTGGATTGTATTGGGAATATAGTGGATTGTCCTGTGAAATATAGTGGATTATCCTGTGAAATATAGTGGATATAATTGACACATCATTTCAAATATGCTATATTTAATAGCATATTTGTTTTAATCCGGTTGGCAGTTATTTATTGCTGTTTCAAGTTTTGAGCTTATAGGGTGGAGGGCTTCTTATGGAATTCTTCGCTCTTTTTTATTTTTAATAACCTACTTAAAATCGAAACGAGGTGATCTTAATGTCAATTTTTCAAAGTATTCTTACTGCATTATTTTGTATGTTAGTAGTCTTTACAGTCCTAATAATCTTATGGGCTATTCTACGTTTATTTTCAACTTTTATTCAATTTATAGAAAAGCAGAAAAAATAATTCTGTGAAATCAACTGTAAGAAGTTTTTATTTACACAAATCATATACCCTAAATACGCTTACATAAAAGGAGGATTTTAGATTATGTTTATAGAATCTTTAAATAGATTATGGAATAGTTCAGGATTTGCAGCCTTAACTTGGCAAGGATTGATTATGATTATTGTTTCTGCCCTTCTGATTTATCTTGCTATTGCCAAGAAATTTGAGCCGATGCTATTATTACCTATTGCCTTTGGTGTGCTACTTGCTAATTTACCTTTAACGGGACTTATGGCAGAACCTTCCAGTTCCAGCGATGTAGGAGGTCTATTATATTATCTGTACCAAGGTGTTAAAAAAGGAATTTATCCTTCTCTAATATTTTTAGGAATTGGAGCAATGACTGATTTTGGTCCCTTAATTGCTCGCCCTAGCAGTTTGCTAATTGGTGCAGGAGCACAATTTGGTATTGCAATTGCATTCGTAGTATCAATACTACTTGGATTTACTCCCGAAGAGGCATCTTCCATCGGTATTATTGGTGGGGCAGATGGACCCACTGCAATTTACCTTACCACAAGACTAGCACCACATCTATTGGCGCCCATAGCAATTGCAGCTTATTCCTATATGGCACTTATTCCATTAATCCAACCACCAATTATGCGGCTCCTTACAACTAAAAAGGAACGAATGATTAAAATGGAACAAATACGAAATGTATCAAAATTAGAAAAAATTTGTTTCCCTATTGTAGTATCCATATTATGTATACTTCTTTTACCTTCTGTAGCACCACTGATTGGGATGCTTATGTTAGGTAATTTGTTTAAAGAATCTGGCGTAGTAGAGAGACTATCAGAAACGGTACAGAATGCATTAATTAACATAGTAACCATATTCCTCGGTCTTACTGTAGGTGCAACTGCGGTAGGTACAGAATTTTTAAAACCACAAACCTTAAGCATTATAGCACTAGGACTTATAGCCTTTATGCTTAGTACTGTCGGCGGTCTACTGATTGGCAAGCTTATGTGTTGGGTAACAAAAGGAAAAATCAATCCACTGATCGGTTCCGCAGGTGTATCAGCAGTTCCAATGGCAGCTCGTATATCCCAAATTGAAGGACAAAAAGCAAATCCAGGGAATTATTTGCTCATGCATGCAATCGGACCAAATGTTGCTGGCGTAATTGGTTCAGCAGTTGCAGCAGGCGTTTTATTAGCTTTATTTAGCTAAATATGTATACATAAGGGAGATCATCATGCATCCGATGGTCTCCCTTTTACTTGCGTTGCTTAACTATTCCATTGTATTACTGCTATTTTATTAGATTTCTTATAATATCTGTTCCGGCTACAAATGTACCGATTGACGCACCCATATTAGTCATAAAAATCACTAATATGGTTTTGAGAAATCTATTTCTAAAATATCCTTTTAAACTAAAAATATCATTTTGGATGTTTTGAATATCATGAACCGTAGGTTTCTTTATAGTTGCTTCAACAAGTCCAGCAAACCATCCACAAGCCAATAACGGGTGTAATGTAGTTATCGGTGCTGCAATAAATGCTGTTAAGATACTAAGAGGATGGGCTAGCGTTACTGTTGCAAAGATAGCTGCTAAAGTACCCGTCCATAATACCCATAATGACAACTGACGTAAACCAGTATGCAAACCAAGGGCAAAAGAATACACAAATATACCTGTAATAATTGCAGGAATAATCCAGCCTGCAATCTTAGAAAATACACTTTTAGGTGGAACTACAGAAATCTCTTCTATATTTTGCTCTTTAAATATCTCTTTTTTGATACCCGGAACATGGGCCCCTCCAAGTACTGCCACGATTTTCTTACCGGGTGCCTGTCTTATCTTCGTTGCAAGATATTGATCTCTCTCATGTATGAGAATTTCTCCAATTTGTGGAAATTCATCTTTCATACTTGCAATGGCTGACTCCAACATATCTTCCTGTAACATATTCTGAAGATCTTCATCTGATATCTCACTTTCATCATCTGAAGAAAAAACAAAACTTACTAATAATTTGGATTTTTTCCAAAAGTTCATTTTACGCCAGATTCGCAGGAAGGTGGTCTGGATATTACGGTCTGCCAACACAAGATGAGCACCAACTTCTTTCGCACTTTCTATGCCCTGAAGCATTTCTCCGCCTACACGAGTATTCAGTTTTTTTGCCATCTTTTTTTGATAAGCACCTAGTATTAGATTTGCAATAAGGAATCCAACTTTATGTGATTTAATAATCTGTACAATATCTGTATTTTCCCAGGCCTTAGGATTCTGTATGTTTTGATATCTTTCTTCGTCCAGCTCTATACAGACACTATCAGGTTGTTCTTCATCAATCACTCGTTTGACTAGTTCCACACTTTCCATAGAGACATGGGCAGTTGCAATGAGGATAATTTCCTTGTCCTCATAAGTTAATTTAGTTACATTATTGTCGTTCATTATGATACCCCTTCATTTGTAAGGTTTTTAGTTTGTGTAATTCAAATAATTTATATTCTAAAACATCTGGCAGTAATTAACTATGAATATATTAACATGATATCAGAGGTTTTACTATAAAAAATTCATAAATTAATTATAATTAATTTCTCTCCCAGACTATAAATTATTTTTTACTTTATAAATTCCCCTTACTGTTAACCAAACAAAAGTATTCATATAACAGCTCTGCGTCCTGTCTACGTTTCTGATCTCCTATGATTTGTCTTATATCATTTAAGATTTTTTTCATGGTTACAAAAGACATATATCTTAGTTCAACATTTCCCCAATTGGTTAACCTTTCATTTGAGGTTATATAATTCCAAAATAATAGTCTTTCCCTTTCCTCTAGTTTGATTCTATACGTTTCATGACTATGTATTATTCCATCCTTACAGGTTGATCCTTCAAAAGTTTCTTTCGGCATGAATACACCAATAATTTGGCGTGATTTTTCCGCCTCTCCTTTTGGACATTCCGTGAGCAGGCAAGCCGTGTTCCACTTTACGCCCACTGGCTTTTTATGGCTGCCCCTGGAACTCCCACTTTGATAGGTACCTGCATAAACGGACCATGAAGAAAATACCTCTTCACTGCTATTTTGTACAAATCCAAAAACTGCTTGTGAATTTGAAGTACTCTGATTTAATTTACCATTTTTACTTTTTCTTGAGATATTTTTATTTAACGTATTATATTTTGTGTCTTTTTCACATTTATCTGTTTCTTTTTTATCTGTTTCAATTTTATTTACTTCATTTTTATTTATTTCTTTTTGACTTATCATTAACTCTTCATGCATTCTCTTTTGAACGATTTGATCACTGAAGGTAAGATGCTTATGAAAAGCATTGGGATATAAGAATTTTTTAACTCCCTGGCTAAACTGAATTGTTATGTAATTATCTTTTGATTCTTTAATAATGCCTTCACCATATTTTATATGGTTTATGGATTTTCCTTCTAATTTCATTTTTCCTCCTTTTAAAAAAAAGAAGGGCTTCTCATATCTGTGTTATAAACACAGTAATCAAAGCCCTTCTTATATTAAGACGGTTCTTTACCTATTTCATTTTAATGATATTCTTACCTCATTATATCATAAGTAACAAAATTATCAACCCTCCGATTATTGTCTTTCGAAGATTTCGATTTCTTCCATAATCCTATACCATATTTATTCCTATTATTCCGGGTGGGTATTTAGACAATTATAAACAATAAATACCAATTATATCCAATTATAAATTGTAAATATATGTTAAACTATATTTAGACAAGTCCATATACTTTTAAATTTATTCTCTAATCTCTCAAACGTATAGCAACGTATATTACTTATAATTTCGAAGCTACATGATTATCTGCTTGAAAAACCATACAAAATTACAATCTAAATTTTCATAATTCAAATTATTATCCATACTTACGTGCATCTGTTAATGTAATGAAAAGGAGGTGAATCTTGTAGCTACAGATGCCATTACATACTAGAACTTAACACCACCTGGTACAAAAAAAGAAAAGAGGAGGAAGGCATATGTTAAAAAAAGTTATAAGATTAAAAAAGTTACTAATACTAGGTCTATTTTTATTTATTTCCTTCATAACTTTAGGTAATGTTTCTGCCGCAGTCACAGATACACAAAGAGATACCATTTACAAACTCACTTCTATTTTTGAAAACAGCACTACAACGCTTAACTATACTTATGTTGAAAACATTGGTGATGGAAGAGGATTAACCTTTGGTTTTGCTGGCTTTTGCAGTGGAACTTATGACGGAACAATGTTTCTTAAGAAATATCAGGCCTTAAATCCTAACAATACTTTAATCAAGTATATTCCTGCCTTTGAACGCATTGATAGTTTACCTCATCCCAATGGTTTATGCAGCGATACAACAGGGCTAACCGGTTTTGCTGCAGACTTTAGCTCTTGTGGTAATGACCCTGCCTTTATTCAGGCGCAGCACAATTTGGTAGATGAACTATATTGGAACCCTTCCCAAAATGCTATCAATCAAATTGGCGCGCAATATGCCATTACCGCAGGACAATTGTATGATTCCTTCATCAATCATGGTGAGAGCGGTGCCTGGGATATCATTAACCAGACTAACAATGCTGTTGGAAGAATTACAAATGGAACTGATGAAAAAGTCTGGCTGAATAAATTCTTATCTATCAGATATGGAATACTTGCTGCAGATCCAACCTGGAGTGAAGCAGTCGATAGAGTAAAGGTATATCAAAAATTATTAAATACAGATAATAATGTCAATTTAGCAAGACCACTTACCGTTACCTGCTATGGCGATACCTTTACCATTACAGGTACTACACCAGTGGTATCAACTCCAACTTTTAGCCCTGCTCCTGGTACCTATACAGGAACTTTAAAGGTAACAATCTCTACTGCAACTGCTGATGCTAGTATTCGCTACACTTTAGATGGATCCACGCCTTCTGCCACTTCCACTCTCTATACTGGTCCTATATCTGTAACAAGTTCAAAAACTATTAAGGCAATTGCGATAGCCTCTGGAAAAACAAATTCTTTCGTAGCCACTGCAACCTATCATATCGTTACAAACGGGTATCCTGTATGGGCACCTAATACATCCTATTCTACCGGAACAATCGTCTCCTATGGTGGTAATACTTATCGATGCAGACAAGCTCATACATCTTTAGTTGGCTGGGAACCCACAAATGTTCCAGCATTATGGCTGGCATTATAATTAGTTTTACAATTTATAGCAAGCAGTTTCTCTATTATAAGAATCTAAAATACGTATAACAATTAAAATCAACATAGCCAAAAAAAATAGAAAGGTAAATGCCATGAAAGAATCTCAATTTATTATTTCTGGCAATATCACACTTATCATGTGATATAAATAGGTAGCATTATGAAGATATTTAAAATTAGAAAGATCAAAAAAGTCCTATCACCTTTATTATGTATTGCAATGGTTGTTTCTTTATGGGGTTTTTCACTGTCCGCCGGTGCAACCACTTATCCTGCCTGGTCTGTTGGTACTACCTATAAGACAGGAGATATTGTTACCTATGATTCGAAGAATTATATCTGTATTCAAGGTCATACAGCAATTAACAGTTGGGAACCTCCTTATGTTCTGGCGTTATGGAATCTTTACAATGGCGGCGATAATGGTGGCACCCAAACAGTTGCTACCCCTTCCTTTACACCAGGGGGCGGTACCTTCAGTACAACACAATTAGTGTCTATAACCTGTTCTACCAGTGCTGCAACCATTCGTTATACTACCAATGGAAGTGATCCTACCAGCGCCTCAACCATTTATACAAACCCAATATCTATTTCCGCCACCACAACGATTAAAGCAAAAGCATTTCAATCAGGTATGAATGATTCTGCGATAGCAAGTGCAGTCTATACCATTTCTACCACACCTCCACCTCCAGTAGGCGATAAATTACTCGTGGGCTATTGGCATAACTTTAATAATGGTTTGACACCTGTAATGAGACTGAAGGATGTATCAACCAAATGGAATGTGATTAACGTAGCTTTCGCTGATATTGCAGGAGACGGTACGGTTTCCTTTACTCCCTTTCAGGCTACAGATACAGAATTTCAATCAGATGTTGCTTATTTAAAAAGTCTGGGTAAAAAAGTTGTCCTTTCCCTTGGCGGACAAAATGGTGCCCTTAACTTACCTGATACCGCTTCCAAAACAAGATTTACAAATTCATTGATTGCTACAATTAATCAGTATGGATTTAATGGGGTGGATATTGATATTGAAACTGGAATAAGTTTAGGTGCCGGTGATACGGATTATAAGAATCCAAAAACTCCAACTATTGTAAACCTAATAGCTTCAATCAAAGACGTTTGTGCTAGATATGGAACAGCCTTCACCTTAAGTATGGCCCCTGAAATTGCCTATGTACAAGGAGGAATTACTGCATACGCTGGCCCTTGGGGTGCATATCTTCCTATTATTTATGCATTAAAAGATCAGTTAACCTACATTCACGTGCAGCATTACAACTGTGGTGGTAATACCGCATTGGATGGGAAGACATATAATCAAGGTACAGCTGATTTTGAAGTAGCAATGGCGGAAATGCTTCTAAAAGGTTTCCCTATTGGAGGAAATGCGGGTAACATGTTTCCTGCATTAAGACAGGATCAAGTAATGATTGGGATTCCTGCAGCTCCTGGTGCTGCTCCAAGCGGTGGCTATATCAGTCCTACTGAAATGAAAAAAGCTCTGGATTATCTTATCAAAGGGGTATCTTATGGTGGCTCTTATAAACTGCAGAACCCTTCCGGATATGCAGGCTTCAAAGGACTTATGACTTGGTCTATAAATTGGGATGCGCAGAATAATTATGAGTTTACCAATCAGTATCGTACTTATTTAGATGGACTTAAGTAAATTTCCTGTTAAAATAATAGGTTTAAATGAGAGTTAAATCAATCTGATTCAAGTTAATAATAAAAAGCTTTCTAGGATTCTTCAAATTCTAGAAAGCTTTTTATTATCTATAGTTTATATAACCTGCATTCGTATGGTCTTAGTATATACTCACTGCTATCAGTATCTGTATAATTACAAAGGAGAAGCTCCCCTGCAGAAATATCAAAAGGTACTTGTATTTCACTATCTTCTTCAGATACATTACAAGCAATCAGATATCTTTCACCATTATACTCTCTGGTATAAGCATAGATACTTTCACTCTCCTCCATAAGTAACTTATAACTACCATAGATTAATGCGGGTATCTGTTTTCTTAAGTTTATTAACTTCTTATAAAAACTAAGAACTGAATTATCATCTTGTTCCTGTTCTTTTACATTGATCCATTTATAATTTGGGTTAACTCTCATCCATGGACTACCTGCTGTAAAGCCTGCATGTATTGAATCATCCCATTGCATCGGTGTTCTTGCATTATCTCTAGTAGTCTTTTTAAGTACTGCTAAGGATTCTTCAGGTGACATTCCTTTATTTATTCTATCCTGATATCCAAATAAAGTAGGATCGTCACGGTAATCTAAGTGTGACTCAAAATCAGCATTTAACATACCAATTTCTTGACCTTGATATATAAACGGAACACCTTTTTGCATAAAGTACATTAATGCCAGGCATTTAGCACTTTCGCTCCAGTACTTATCTGGTGAGCCGAATCTGCTGATACTTCTAACCAAATCATGATTTTCCATAACCAGCCCCACATTTCCATCCTGAGCCGTTGCTGTTTGCCATCTGGTTAATGCCTTCTTTAATTTATTTACTGAAATTCTTCCCTCCTCAGTTTCAACATTCCATAAATTTAAATGATCGAACTGGAATAAGGAATTAAAAATTCCTGTTTCAGAGGCTACCCATTCATCTATCTCTTCAATCCGCACTCCATTGGCTTCTGCTACCGTAAAGATATCATATTTGGAAAATGTATGATCCTTTAATTCTTTTAAAAGCTTTAGAATACCCGGCTGATTCATATGTTTATCAAAAGAAGAAACATACTTTTCTCCCTGTGGATTAGGCATATCCATAAGATCTGGTTTACAAATATGGCTGATTGCATCAACTCTAAATCCATCTATCCCTTTATCAAGCCACCAACAAATCATATCAAATATAGCTTTTTTAACCCCATCATTTTCCCAATTTATATCTGGCATGGTTTTACCAAATACATGGAGGAAGTATTGATTGGTTTTTTCGTCTAATTCCCAGGCTGATCCGCCAAAGATACTCTCCCAGTTATTCGGCTCTAAATCACCTTTTCCATCTCTCCAAATATACCAATTTCTTTTTGGACTATCTATTGAACTTCTTGACTCAATAAACCAAGGATGGGATGCAGAAGTATGATTAACCACCAAATCCATAATGACTCGGATATTCCGTTCATGTGCCTTATGGAGTAACTCATCGAAATCCTCCATAGTGCCGTATTCCTTTTGAATGTCTTGATAATCGCAAATGTCATATCCGTTATCATCATTAGGGGATGGGTATATTGGGCAAATCCAGATTAAATCTATTCCTAAATCAGAAAGATAAGGTAATCTGCTAATAATCCCTTGTAAATCTCCTACTCCATCTCCGTTACTGTCCTGAAAACTTATGGGATATATTTGATATGCCACAGCACTTTCCCACCAGTGATGTGATTGTAATGTTCTATCCATAATAACCTCTCTTTTTATTACTTTTAAACTAAGAAAACAAAGCCGGATTCTGTTGTGAAATTCTTTTAGGCATGTTTAAAAACTGCTTGTGCCTTACTGAGTGTTCTACTTTGTGGGAGACAAGGAGCGATTTTGGGGGTGTAGTGGTGCTACAATCCCAGAATTGCGACGCAGTATAGCTCAAAGTGGGATGCTCAGCAAGGCTCAATGAGTTTTCAAACACGCCCTAGGCACTTGCGAAAAGTTAGTCTAATTTATCAACAAGTAATATAAATTATCTGGCTTTGATTTCCCTTACAAATTATATAGCTGTAGATTTACTTAGGATAACCTACACATAATTGCTTCATATGGTCTTAATGTATTGGCCATTGTATCCTCATAATTTGCTATGAGTACCTCAGAAATATTTGAAAACTCTTTTGGCAGCTGATAATTAACTTCCTCACCATAAAAGTTACATAACACCAGTATTTTACTGGTTTCTAATGTTCTTACATAGGCAAAGATATTAGAATCCTCTGGTAACAACATTTGGAAATCACCATAAACAATTACTGCATTCTCTTTTCTTAGCTTTATTAATTTCTTATAATGCTGAAAGATTGACTTAGGATCTTCCAACTGATTTTGTGCATTAATTGTGGTATAGTTAGGATTTACCTGTATCCAAGGCGTTCCTGTTGTAAATCCTCCATTCGCAGCCTCCGTCCACTGCATTGGGGTTCTGGCATTATCTCTGCCTTTTGCATAGATAGACGCCATAATCTCATCATGGGTATAACCTTTTGCTATACGGTCTTTGTACATATTTAAAGTTTCAATATCCTTGTAATCCTTTAGATCTGTAAATCTGATATTCGTCATGCCTAACTCTTCCCCCTGATAAATATAGGGCGTACCTGATAGACCATGGAGTAATGTAGCAAGCATTTTGGCACTTTCTACTCTGTATTCATTATCATTTCCCCATCTGGACACGATTCTGGGTAAGTCGTGATTATTCCAAAACAAACTATTCCATCCATCATTGTCAAAACAGGTCTGCCACTTATGAAATACGCTTTTTAAGTCAATTAAATTAAGTGGTTTCAGGTCCCATTTATCCATTCCAGGGATTTGATCAAGTCCAATATGTTCAAACTGAAATACCATACTGAGTTCCTGACTCTTGGGATCTGAGTACATTTTAGCAATCTCTGGTGTAGCACCCCAGCACTCTCCAACTGTTAATAAATCTTTATCACCAAAGGTATGCTTATTCATTTCCCGAATATATTCGTGAAGTTTTGGACCGTTTCCGGTAATTTTCTTATCTGGTATTTTGCCGATGAGATCAATAACATCCATACGAAAACCACCAATACCCTTGTCTATCCAAAAATTCATAAAGCTCCAAACTTCTTCTCTTACCTTTGGATTCTCCCAGTTTAAGTCCGGTTGTTTTTTGCTAAATAGATGTAAATAATATTGACTGGTGGACTCATCCCATTCCCAGGCACTACCTGAAAATGTTGAACAAAGATCATTGGGCTCATGTCCTTTTACAGCATCTCTCCACACGTAATAGTCTCTATAAGCATTATCTTTAGACTGTTTTGACTCTATAAACCATTTATGCTCATCAGAAGTATGGTTAGCGACCAAATCCATCAGAATTTTAATATTTCTTTTATTTCCTTCCACTAACAGACGTTCCATATCTTCTAGTGTGCCGAAATCCTCCATAATATCCTCGTAATCACTTATATCATATCCATTATCGTCATTGGGTGATTTAAATACAGGACTTAACCATATAACATCAATTCCCAAATCTGATAAATAGTCTAATTTCTCTATAATACCCTGTATATCTCCTATACCATCACC